>DLOX01000291.1:51911-52105 GCA_002478575.1 Sphingomonadales bacterium UBA7473
AGAGCCACACCGACCTGTTGCTTGATGCGCTCAGCCGTTGCTTCCCCAATCAGAAGGTTGTGATTACGGCGTACATAAGAGACAATGGCTTCATCCATCTTATCGCCGCCGACGCGGACGGAGTTGGTATATGCCAAACCGCGGAGCGACAAGACTGCAACCTCTGTCGTACCGCCGCCGATGTCAACGACCAT
>DLOX01000291.1:52160-55356 GCA_002478575.1 Sphingomonadales bacterium UBA7473
CCGCCGATGTCAACGACCATTGAACCTATAGGCTCTGTTACAGGCATGTCAGAACCGATTGCAGCCGCCATGGGCTCAAGGATCAAATGCACTTGGCTTGCACCGGCGTTCGAAGCCGCATCGCGGATTGCGCGGCGTTCGACCGAGGTTGAGCCTGAAGGCACACAAATGACAATTTCCGGCCAGCGGAAGCGGCTTTGACCGTGGACCTTACGAATGAAGTGCTTGATCATGATTTCAGCAACTTCAATGTCTGCGATCACACCATCACGGAGGGGGCGGATTGCTTCGATATTTCCGGGGGTTTTCCCCATCATAAGCTTGGCATCTTCGCCAACCGCTTTCGGGGACCGAATGCCGTTGATTGTTTCGATCGCAACAACTGAGGGCTCGTTCAGAACGATTCCCCGTCCGCGCACATAAACAATCGTGTTTGCCGTTCCCAAATCGATCGCCATATCTTGAGACATGAACTTCATGCTCATTTTAAGTCTTTGAAAAAGATCCATATTTTTTGTCAGTCCAACCCAGCAGAATCATTAAATTGCGCAGATAGCACCAGAGGTGGGGAGAATCCCCCGAAATCGTCAATTGTCATCTCGCGGATCAAGCGCGATTGGTCTAAGCCCGCTTCCATGTCAATACGTCGCCTTCCAGAGCATCTGGTCAATCGCATCGCTGCCGGTGAAGTGGTAGAAAGACCCGCCAGTGCGTTGAAAGAGCTTGTTGAAAATTCAATTGATGCCGGTGCCAACCAAATTTCGATCCGGTTGGCTAATGGCGGGATAGACTTGATCGAAATTGCCGATGACGGCTGCGGAATGGCGCGAGAAGAGTTGGCCATTGCGTTGGAGCGTCATGCGACGTCTAAGCTCATCAATGATGATCTGGAGCAGATTGCGACGCTGGGCTTTCGCGGCGAGGCTCTGCCTTCGATTGCCAGCGTAGCACGGCTCACGATTGAAAGCCGTGTTCGCGGACATGATGGTTGGCAACGGATTGTCGATCATGGCCTGCTGGAAAGTGAAGGGCCTGCCGCACTGCCTCCGGGAACCCGAATTCGCGCCGAAGGCTTGTTTTCAAAGGTTCCTGCGCGGCGTAAATTCTTAAAGTCCCCCCGGTCTGAATATGCGGCTTGCATGGATGCCATCAAACGGATCGCTATGGCGCGCGAGGATATTGGCTTTTCTGTCGAGCATGATGGCAGGCGGACGTTATCATTGCCGCCGGGCCAGTCCCGACTTGATCGTGTTGCGGCGCTGACTGATCGGGCTTTGCCGGAAAACAGCATCGCACTAGAGCTAGAGCGGGAAGCGGTTCACCTCTCCGGCGTTGCAAGCTTGCCAACCTTCACACGCGGTGTCGCCGATCATCAGTTTCTCTTCGTCAACCGCAGGCCCGTAAAGGACAGGCTTTTGGTGGGTGCCTTGCGTGGCGCTTATGCTGATTTCCTCGCACGTGATCGACATCCGGTGGTTGCGCTCTTCCTTGATGTCTTGCCAACCGATGTCGATGTGAATGTGCACCCTGCAAAGACAGAGGTGCGCTTTCGTGAACCAGCGTTGGTCCGCGGAATGATTGTCTCAGGGTTGAAATCTGCACTCACCGAAGCGGGGCACCGAAGCGCCTCTCGCGCCAATGCTGCGCCATTGATGGGATGGCAGGTTGAACCGACGCAGACGTCTCCAGCGATTCCAACGACAAGCGCGCCACTGTTTGGTTTTCAAGAAACCCGACAAGCTTTCAAAACACCAGAACCAATGGCGCGGGCCGAAACCGCTGCAGCTCCGATCCCTGAACCCGTCGAATATCCTTTGGGCGTGGCGAGGGGGCAGGTTGCGAACACCTATATCGTCGCCGAGGCCGAAGATGGTCTGATCATTGTCGATCAGCACGCAGCGCATGAACGGCTCGTTTTGGAAAAGATGAGACGCGCAAGCGAAGGGCAGGGCGTTGCAGCTCAAGCATTGCTGATCCCTGAAGTTGTGGAGCTGGAGGAACCAGCGTGCGACCGGTTGGAGGCACGGGTTGCTGAGTTCCAAGAGCTTGGTCTCACGCTCGAACGCTTTGGTCCATCTGCCATGCTTGTTCGAAGCGTGCCTGCCATGCTCGGCAAAGTCGATGTCGTAAGACTTGTCACGGATCTCGCCGATGAACTGGCAGCCTTTGATTCCGCTTTGTCTTTGAAAGAAAAGCTGGATGCAGTGGCAGGCACTATGGCTTGTCACGGATCAGTGCGGGCAGGGCGGATATTGTCCGTTACAGAAATGAATGCCCTGCTGCGTGAAATGGAAGTGACGCCCCATAGCGGGCAATGCAATCACGGCCGTCCGACATGGATCAAGCTTGCCCATGGAGATATTGAAAAGCTCTTTGGGCGACGATGAAAACTAAGTCGAAGCTTTGAAGGGCGTAAAGTCTGTGCCGTCATCATAAATATCCACGCCTTCACGCTTTTTGAGCGTTCCGACAACGACATAGGTCACGGGGGTTAGGACAACTTCCCACAAGACTTTTAGCAACCAGTTGGTGATCATCACGGTGATCACTTGTTCAGTTGTCCAGATACCTAGGAAGGCTACAGGGTAGAAGATGAGGCTATCGACCGCTTGGCCGAAGAAGGTCGAGCTGATCGTCCGCGACCACAGATATTTGCCTTTGGTCAGGATCTTCATTTTGGCGAGGACAAAGCTGTTCACCAGCTCACCGGCCCAAAAGCCGAGGATGGAGGCGACCACGATACGCCAGACTTGGCCGAAAACGGCTTCATAGGCGGCCTGGTTGGGCCAGCCATCGGCGGGTGGCAAAGCGACAACCACCCAACTCATGAAGGCCATGAAGATGAGCGCCCCAAAGCCAACCCAAATGCACCGTCGCGCCCGCGCATAGCCATAGACTTCGGTGAGCACGTCACCGATCACGTAGGAGACTGGAAAGAAGAGTATGCCTGCGCCGAAAACCGCAGTGCCCCAGAGCGGCAGATCAAGCTGTGCGAGTTTTGCAGCGCCAATGACGTTGGACAGAAGAAGTATTGCAACAAACGCTGCCATCACAATGTCAAAGTTGCGGAACTGGTGAACGTCCAAGGCACGGACGGATTTCAAACTGGCTTCTGTCATAGGGAAGCAAACTAACGCTCTTTCGCGATCATGCAATCTCGCCTAAAGGCCCATCCCAGCGCGCGCCCTTAGCTCAG
>DLOX01000075.1 GCA_002478575.1 Sphingomonadales bacterium UBA7473
GATCGATCAGGATCACATCCGGCGCAAATTGTTCAATTTTTGAGACGAGCCCTTTGCGTTCAGAAAGCGCAAGGATATCGGTCAGACCAGAAGCCTCCAGCCCTTCGCGGATCACCGCTGCCCGCGCAGGGCTTTCGTCAACAACTGCAATACGCATAATGTTGCGGCGCAGCATAAACCCCACAATTGTTTCAGCAAGTGACAAGTCCGGTGCTGTGATTTTTTTGTTCGTTCGATCACGACTTTGCTTGTCCTGAAAGCCGGAGTCCATTCGCAAGCGCTGCGACGAACAACACCCAAAACCCCGCTGAAGCCGACGCCTTCAGGATCCTTTATCCAAATATTACAATAGTTTAAGGATAACTGGCGGACACGGAGGGATTCTATTTCTGTTGGAAACCCGTGTAAAATAGCCGATCAAATTCACTTGCCATAGTCTCAGCCATAGTTTTGACTGAAGGTGGTTCGGGCGGACCAACTCCCCACAATAGGGATTCAACTGCCCTAGCAATCGAGATCACACCAACCAGAGTGAGCGGCGCCGAGCACTCCGCTGCACCATCGCATGTCATTGACGGTCACGCCAGAGCCTTGGGGATAGATTGAAAGTCCCGAGTGAATGAAGCCGTCGCGGGCAGCTCCGCTCCAAGACCGCAGTCAGCTTAAGCGGCTTCACAAAAGCCTGCATCGCTTCACCTCTTAGCTGGAAGCTAAAGTAGTGTTTTGGCCGCGGCGAATGGATTCGATGATCATTTTGGGGAAATATCGTCATGAGGTGATTTGGCGTTGGGAAGATAAAGGCCACTGTTACTGAAATCAAAGGCAAAGCTTGTCACCTCTCCTTTGTGCCGCTTGATGCTGTCCGGAAGCCGAGATTGTTATAAGTGTAAGCAACCTATTTAGGGGTTACTGCACCTGTTACAGTTTCCCAGAGAATGGGCCTTACTGGGGCTGGGAGCACAAAAATGCTCCTTTCTTGCCGACAAAAATAATCCGGTACGACTGGCTATAGGCGTTCGGGTCAAAGTCAGATTGGAAAGGGGTGGCATTTGTAGTTCGAAGCTCATCCAGCCCAATACCTCCTCTATAAAGTAGCAGCGCGTTTGGGTAATTTTCAGATATATACGATCCGAAAGGAAATCCGTAGTGAGGTTCCAGAGCAACGACACGGATCTTCCCAGCAGGGGAATCCCATGCCGCCGACTTCGGAAAATCAGTGCATCGCTTCGGAAAGGACGCACTGAAAACCCCATAAACGATCAAACAGTTATGCGCATCATCTGAGCAATTGGTAACCGGCTTGGTCCAAGCGCTTGTCCGGGCCTCTCCAGTCACAAAATCAATCGTCAAGACCGGAAGGGGAGCCCCTTGGCTCAAGGGCTTGGCTTGCGGCGCACTCTGGCACCCTGCCAGACAAGCGAGTGCGCCGATCAGCAACCAAGTGCGAAGGGCTGACATTCGAACGTTGCTCCTATCTGAGTGCCTATTTCGCCGATCAATTCTTAGACGACATCACCCAGAGTTGGAGCAGTCCAACGGGCTCGAGCTTGAGAAATTTGTTAGTCTGCTATTCGCGATTATCTGGGGGTAATTAGAACTTTCGGGCGCTGCGGTATTCAAGTAGATTGCCTTAAGTCTTCCGGAATCAAACTCTAGCGCAGTATAGGGAGGCTTTGACGTTGCAAACAGACCGTCAAAGCCCGAGCCATGCGCAGGCAATGAAATTCGTTTGTAGTAAATTCCAGCATGATTCCATCCCCAATATAAGCTATCCGTATCTCTTGGGCACTTTCTTGGCACCAGAAAGCCAAATGATTGAGATCGAATGCAATGAAAATCCTTGCTAGAGCAATTTTCGTACTTAAGCTTATTATCTCTTATTTTTACGTCATCGAGATTAGAAATTGTTAAAACAACCCGATTTTCCGAGTCTATGAACTCAGTATCTTCAACACCGCTACAGCTAGGCAAACAGCTCATTAAAACCAACCCAACTAAGGAATTACTGACACTAGTCACAACCTCCTCCAACTGAACAGTTAAAAGACTCATTAACTGTTTCCATGAGAGCACGGCCAAACGAATGCGCACGGGCTTCGTTATTTTTCGGATAAGTCGGCATAAAATTTATCTGCGCCTTGAATGTATGGCCGAGCTCGTGCCCAATGATTGTGTTCAGGCCCGTTCTTTGGCCAGCCATCCTTGAATATCCTTCCACGCTACTTGGGCTCAATCGCGTTGTTCCAGCTTTCGCATCAGTCGCGCCCCGATCATTTCCTCTCGAGAACTGCGTTCCCTGAGGGGCAATACTCCATCGCTGATTGTTCCAAGTTTCCTTATAGTCAGCTCCTGTCGTGGTGCTAACAACACGCCCCTTGGAGTCGACAATCTCAATTCTTTGATCATTCGGCAAAGCGTTGACCTTCTTATCAAGCGCAGTCAACCGATCTGCAAGTGCTTTGGCCGCCGCCTTTTCCCTTTGACCGCCGCCTTTCTCTACGAAAACGACACAGGTGCCGAGTTTGCCCCGATCTCGGCACAACCCCGTCGGATCAGTTCCATTCACCGGATCATTCCCCACATAGGCATAGAGATTGATCTGATCATCATATCCAATGGGATCGACTTGCAGAAACCTGCCAAGCGTTGGCGAGTAGATGCGGGCTTTGTAATAATA
>DLOX01000174.1:0-5551 GCA_002478575.1 Sphingomonadales bacterium UBA7473
TAAGTCCACAAAGTCCCGGACTCAAAAAGCTCGGCACCCACGCGCAACCCCTAGTCACACCCCGCCTCCGCGCTTTGACTTTTGACAGTTTTGACACGGAATCGGCTTTTTCATGAATATCTGTTCATCTTTGCGAGCTGCCCTCCAACCGAGCCGCCGCCCCGCGCTCGACCGCCCAGCCCTTGCCTCGCCGCGATGAGGCAGAGACGATTGAGTATATTAAGGAGTATCCGTTATTCATTCGCGCATAAGAACATAAAATGATCAACATGTCAATAGAGAATTTTATAGGTTAAATCATGAAGCATGGTGACATTTGGTTATATCGTCATTGCGAGGAGCAAGGCGACGCGGCAATCCAGAGCAAGCGGCACGCAGTCTGGATTGCTTCGCTCGCGCTCGCAATGACGAGGTGGCAGTCTTTGTCATCGTGCACTAAATCTCGCCACACATGCCCTTGGCGTCTTTGCGTCTTGGCGTGAGACTTTTGCACTGCCTCGAACTAAGAAATTGACTCACGCAAAGACGCCAAGGACTATGTAATTGATCTGCTATCACTGCTGTTCAGTTCGTTTACAATCCGAGCCATAACAGTCGCTACGTTTGAATAAATATGTAACGGCAGCTCGAGCCTTTCAGATTGAAGTTTGTCTATTTGGACCAACTCAATGGTCATTATCTTTTTCAAGTCCCCACGGGCTTCCATTAGAGAAGTGAGTGACGATAATTCAATGGTATCAATCTCATCATAAAAATAAGATATTGACGATTGAGGGGCACGATAAGTGAATCCCAATTGCGACAACGAAAGGCTTATCTGACCATCGGTAACTTCATAAATTGATTTGCCGAAATTAGCTTCGGAAGACTCGCCCCATCTCCCGTTTCCGGCTGCTACAGCGGCGGAAAGCTCACGTCTTATCCAACGCTCGACATCAAACGCCGACATCAGCTGCAGTGCCTGCTTGCCAAGTTCACAAGACCAACCCTACAGAGCACTCGACCCACAAACAGTCTGCTCGACAGTCCCAACAATCTGATCAACCTCCAGCGTGAAAACGCCTCCGTTATTTGCCCGCCATTCTGCAATTCCCGCTTCAATGTTGGGGAAGGCAGACTCCGACCGGACTAGCTTAACGACGCTTTTGCGAAGCGCAGCCTCGTCGACTGGCAAGTGCCCAAGCTCAGTCAAGTTTGGATCGCAGGAAAATCCAACGCCAATAATGCCAATGTGGACAACTGGCTTTCCGGCTAAATCCTCGATCGCGCCAATCTTCAGAAGCGAACGTACGTCGCCATCGCGATGCTTATAAGTCCAGACTTGCCCGACAACAAAAGGCCCGCTTGTCTCAGCAATTGCAGCAAAAGTCGGGAGCAACGCCATGGTCAGCGCTGCGATTGCGTAGGCGAATGTTCTTCTCACAACCGCACCATCTTCAACCCAGCCTCACCATAACGCGGCCCGGCAGTCCCGCCACGTGGAGCAATGGCATTGAGCGCCTCCAAATCCTCGGCAGACAGAGTCACATCCACCGCCGCCATACTATCTTCCATCGTCAAACGCCGCTTGAAGCCCGGAATAGGCACAATATCATCGCCCTGCGCCAGCAACCAGGCGAGCGCGATTTGAGCGTTGGAGACGCCATGCTTTGCGCCAATATCGGCCATCACTTCGACGATCTTCAAATTGGCCGCGAAATTTTCGCCTTGGAAGCGCGGATCATTGCGCCGCCAATCGCCTTCGGGCAGATCGTCAAAGGATTTGAAATCTCCGGTCAGGAAGCCACGGCCCAAGGGCGAATAGGGCACAAAGCCAATGCCATTGTCTCGGCAAGCGCCCAATATCTCATCTTCAACATCGCGTTCCCACAGCGAATATTCAGATTGCAGCGCGGTGATGGGTGCGGTTGCCGCGGCTTTGCGGATCGTCTCCGGCCCGGCTTCCGACAAAGCGATGTGCTTGACTTTGCCCTCCTTCATCAGGTCCGCCATGCCGCCGACCACGTCTTCAATCGGGATCGAGGGATCAACCCGATGTTGATAGAAGAGATCGATGCAATCAATGCCGAGACGCTGGAGCGAGCCTTCGACGGCGGCCCGTGCATTGGCGGGGGAGCCATCCACGCCGACGATCTTCTTGCCTTCAAACCGGAACCCAAATTTGGTCGCGATCACAAGGCCTTCGCGTTTGCCATTGATCGCTTCACCAAGCAGCTCTTCATTTTGGAACGGGCCATAGATTTGCGCAGTATCAAAGAAGGTGACGCCCATATCAATGGCGCGGTGGATGGTCCGCGTCGCTTCATCCAGATCGGCATCCGCGCCATAGGTGATATTGCCGCCTTTGATCATCGGCATGCAGCCAACGCCGAGGGCTGAAACTTTAAGGCCGTGGCCTAGGGTCCGATATTTCATGCTGTCTCTCCTTTGGGGGAATCGCCATCATGTTGGCGCGCTACCGCTTTGGTGACGGCGACATCCATGGAGACATTGCCGAACGTCCTGAAAATATCAGGAATCGTCTCCACCGCCAAGAGAATAGCAAGCGGTTCGATGGGAACGCCCATGGCAATCGCTATCGGAGCGATAGAGGAAATGAAGCTGATTGTGCCGGGCAAGCTGACCGCGCCAATGGTGGTGGTTGCCGCCACTGCGACGCCCGCCGCCAATTGCAGCGGCGTCAGCTCCATCCCGAACCAATGGGCGATATAGATGGCAACGCCAAGGTTCAGAGCTGGCCCGGTCGCGCGGAACAGCGCAACCGCCAAAGGCAGCACCATATCCGCCGTTTCTTGCTTCACGCCCAACTTCACAACGCCCTTCAGCATGGCCGGAAGCGACGCGAGCGAGGATTGTGTGCTGATCGCAACGGCTTGGGCCGGAAGCACAGCCCGTTGATAGTCCAAAAGAGAAACCCGCCCGCCAAAGATGGCGACACCGTATGCCGCGAGCGTGATGATCACACCCAGCGACGAGAGCAGAATCACATAATGAGCAAGCGCGCCCAGCGCCTCAAAGCCCGACTGGGTGCCGATCAGGATTGCCAAGGCAAAAACACCAACCGGGGCCAGCCAGAGCACCCAGCCAATCACAACCAGCATCACATCGGCAACGGCTTCGAAAAAGGCAGACAAAGGCGCGCGGCGCTCTGGCGAAAGCTGCAGCATGGCAAAGGCAAAAAGCGTCGTGAAAATCGTCAGCGGCAGGATCGCATCATTGGCGGCCGCGGCAATGGGGTTGGATGGGATGAGCGAGAGAAGAAAATCGCCAATGCCGGGCGGCGTGCCAACCTTGTCTTGCGTTGCGAGGCCAGACTTAAGCGCTTCGCCTGCGCTGGCGTCCAAGGGCCACCAATTGAGCAAAGCCGGCAGCACAAGCGCCGCCATGATCGAGCTGCTCCACAGGATGGTGAGGAACCACAGCACGGACCGGCCAGCGAGCTTCCCCGCTTTGGCGGCCTCCGCCGTCTTCGTTATGCCCGTAATCAAAAGCGCCACGACCAGCGGCACAACCGTCATCTTCAGCGCATTGAGCCAAAGCCCGCCGACAGGTTTTGCTATTGCGGTAAGCGTTTCGCCGAAGGGGGTACTCGCGGTTGCCACCCCCAATCCCAAACCGGCGAAAAGGGCGATGAGTATGATGAATGCAGCCATCCAGACTTACTGGCGTCAATCCTTGCGCTTGTCACTCTTCTTCTTGCGGGCATGATTGGCATAAAGAAGGGCCGCCACAACGGCAGCAGAGCCGATGCCAATACCGATGCCCGTCTTCAGGCGGTTGGCCTTTCTCTCTTCTTCGGTCCGCTCACTATGGTCATCTTCGCTCATGCGCTTGGCCCCTTTGTCTCAGCCCATGAGCGCGTCCATCAGTGGCGGGGACCTGTCAATTGATGCGACGCCCGTCAGCGACCAATGGAATCACAGCAGCGACAAGGCGAAGTGCCGCCCCGGCAAGCTACTGTCCAATTCAGTAGAGTGTCCATTATGTTCTTGCATATGGACACAAAATGCGTCAACTTGTCTGGACACTGGATGGATTGGGGAATGTGCTGTGCAAGCCGGAATATATGAAGCCCCGTTAACGGCGCTGATTCAATTCAGTCCCGTGGCCTCCGTCATCACCAATCCCAGACTGCATGACAATCCAATCATCGCCTGTAATCAAGCGTTTACAGACCTCACAGGCTATGATGAAGCCGAGATATTGGGGCGCAATTGCCGCTTTCTCTCTGGCCCAGAAACTGAGCCTTGGCTGACCGATCGGATCAGCTTGGCCGTTTCGAATCATAAGCCCGTGTTGGTTGAAATCCTCAACTACAAGAAAGATGGCACGCCTTTCCGCAATGCGGTGTTGGTTGCGCCTGTCTATGATCCCAATGGCGAACTGGAATATTTCCTTGGTTCGCAAGTGGAGTTGGATGCGGATGTGCTCGGCACAACCTCCATTCGTCGGCGGGAATCGGCGCGTCTGGTGCAAACCCTTTCTCCCCGCCAGCGCGATGTGCTGGTGCAAATGGCGCATGGTCAGCTGAACAAGCAGATCGCGCATAGCTTGGGCCTCAGCGAAAAGACGGTGAAGATGCACCGTTCATTGCTGATCCAAAAGCTGGGCGTGCCGACATCTGCGGATGCTGTGCGGATTGCGGTTGAAGCGGGGCTCTAAAGCCCACCGAGCAAAGACAAGACAACGCCGAGCCCAACCAGCAGCAGGCCCTGCGCCTCTCGCGATGTCATGCGTTCCTTCAAATAATAATGGCTGAACGCCAAGGTGAAGATCACTTCCACTTGGCCCACGGCGCGGACCAGCGCGACGGGCGCTGTGGCGAAGCCGGTAAACCAGCAGGCCGACCCTAAGGCGGCAAGCAACCCGACTTGACCGGAAATGCGCCAGCTCGATAGAACCAGTCGCAATTGCTCCCGCTCCCGCGCCATCACATAGGTGCCTTGCACGATTAGCTGGATCGCCAACACCGCAACCAAGGTCACCAGCGCCGCTAGAATGGGATCAGGCGTGTCCAGCTGCCTTGTCGCTTGCTTGACGAAAATGGAGGTCAAAACAAAGAGAAAGCCCGCGCCGATGCCGCAGAGCGCTGCGGGCTGCGTCACGTCGCGCCAAGACAGTTTTCCTGCTCCGACCGAGACCAGCAAGACCCCCGCAACGCCAATCGCAATGCCTATGATCGTCATAGGCGACAAGGATTCCCCGATCAGAATGAAGGCCAGCAAAGCCCCCTGCACGGCCTCCGTCTTGGCATAGGCCGTCCCCACCACATAGTTGCGAAAGCCAAAGGCCATGATGAGGAGCAGGGTCCCCAAGAGCTGAGCAACGCCAGCGGCTATGCCATAAGGCAGGAACAGTGCGCCGAAGTGGCTGGGCACCTCCCCATGCCACCCCACATAAAGCGCCAGCAATACACAGGCCACCGGCAGCCCATAAAGATAACGCACCAGCCCGGCCGCATTGACAGACAGCTGCCCCCTGATCCGATGTTGGATCGCGGTCCGTGCGGCTTGGAACAGCCCTGCAGAAAGGGACGCGGCAATCCAGATCA
>DLOX01000174.1:5619-5789 GCA_002478575.1 Sphingomonadales bacterium UBA7473
AAGGGACGCGGCAATCCAGATCATCGGGGGGCCGTGCCAGCAAGTGGGCGCAGGGGCAAGAGTGGGGGCCTTTCGCCACTGCTCCGCCTCCGCTAAGAGCGCCTTATGTCAGAATTGTTTATCTCCGCGCTTGTCACTTTCTTCGTCGTGATTGATCCCCCCGGCTGCGC
>DLOX01000174.1:5843-21824 GCA_002478575.1 Sphingomonadales bacterium UBA7473
GCCCATTTTTGCAAGCCTCACCGGTAATGCCCCGCCTGCGCTTCGCCGGACGATGGCGATCCGCGCTACGGTTGTGGCCTCCTTCATCCTGTTGATGTTTGGCTTGTTTGGCGAGGCCTTCTTGGGCGCTTTGGGGATCAGCCTTGATGCCTTCCGCATCGCTGGCGGCATCATGCTGTTCTTGATCGCCCTCGATATGGTCTTTGAAAAGCGCACAGAACGGCGCGAACATCGCGCGGAAGACGTAAAGGCTCAGCCCGATCATGAAGATGTCTCCATCTTCCCCATGGCGATCCCGATGATTGCAGGGCCGGGATCCATTGCCTCGGTCATGCTGTTAAGTTCACGGTCGACGGGCTTGGAAGAAAGCCTCGCCGTCTTTGGTGCGTTGGCGCTTGTGCTTGTGATCAACCTCATCGCGCTCATCGCCGCGGGGCCGCTGATGAAGCTCTTGGGCTACCGCGTAGAAGCCATGATCACCCGGATATTGGGCGTTGTCCTTGCCGCCCTCGCGGCGCAATTTGTCGTCGATGGGGTGAAGGCCAGCTTCGGCCTATAGCCGCTTGGCCACCCCAAAGACGCCCATGATCAAGGGATCATTGGTTGAGGCAGGGTCGGCCCGGATCGCCATTTCTTCGCGGCCAATCGCCTTATAGATGCCATCCGATGCTTTCTGGCTGATATCATCGCGAAGCCCAGCGAAATCAATGTTGGTCACTTGCTTCAGGGCTTCAGTCACCACGGGCGAGTCGAACAGCTTCAAGCCATTGTCGATCCCGGGAAGCATCTTTGAAAACAGCGCATTGCCCATCGCGGACTTCAGCAAATCGGTCGCGGCAGTGCCGCCACCTGATACAATTCTAGCCGCATCATCGATGCCGAGGTTCATCACCGCTTCGGCAACAACGGGGGCAGCGAGGTCAGCGCCTTTTTCTGCCGCGCGGTTCACTTGTTTGGTCAGCCGCGCTTTGAACGCACTGCTTCCCAAGATTACACCAGCAATTCCAGAGGCTTTTGCCCCGCCAAGCGCATCCGGCAAGCTGATCCGCGCCACAGCATCATCATAAAAGCCATTCTCCCTCACCAGTCCGGCAAAGGCGCGCTGGCCTGACAAGGACAAGAGCCTGCGGATCGCATCGACCAAGCTAAGCCCCAACCCTTGCGAACAAGCGGGCATCAACAGGATCGGTGAAACGACAGCAGCGGTGATGATGGTACGACGGGATATAGACATAGACACTCTCCCCTAATCTAATGTCGGGAGACTAGCTTCATGTTGGGAGGATGCAAGGGTGGCTGTTTGGGGGCTTACCCAAACCGATTATCCCGAGGGAAACCCGTTGGCGGCATCCGGCCTGCGGCTCCACGTGCGACGCGCCAGAGGGTCAAGTCCGTCTCGGTCCGCGTCCGCCCCGTGTCGCCACCCATTGCCCAGCTTAGCCCTTCCGCAAGCGTAAAGCTGATCGCGTCTGACAAGCCACCATCGCGGTATTTCTGCAGCGTCACGCCTTGGCCGCGGGTCATTTCAGGCAATTCTTCCAGCGGGAAGACCACGAGCTTGCGATTATCTCCGACGACCGCCGCATAATCATGGCCCGCGCCGATCACACGGACGACGCTCAGCTTCGCGCCGGTGCGGACATTCACAACTTGGCGGCCTTTGCGCGTCTCAGCGACCACATCAGAAGCCGTCGCGATAAAGCCCTTGCCATCGGACGCCGCGAGCAAGAGCCGCTCGCCTGCTTTGGCAGGGAAGAGATTCACAATCCCCACGCCATCCGGCAAATCGATCATCAGCCGCACTGGCTCCCCAAAGCCGCGCCCGCCTGGAAGCTTATCAGCGCCAAGCGTGAAGAAGCGACCATCTTCCGCCGCGAGCAAAATCTTGTCGGTCGTCTGCGCATGGAAGGCAAAGGCCGAGCCATCGCCCTCTTTGAACTTCGCTGCGTCCGCTGCATCCAGCGCCACATGGCCCTTCATCGCGCGCACCCAGCCGCGTTGAGACATGATGACGGTGATTGGCTCCCGCTCAATCATCGCTTCCAACGGAATATCGCGTGCAGGAGCCGCTTCCTCGATCAATGTCCGGCGCTTGCCCAAGGGGGTGTCTGGGCCATAGCGAACCCTGAGTGCTGCCAAATCCTTCTTCAGCCGCGTCCGTTGCCGCGCGGGGCTTTCGATCAACGCGACCAGCTCAGCACGTTCGGCAAGCAGCTTTTCCCGCTCGCCTTTAATCTCCATTTCCTCAAGCCGTCGCAAAGACCGCAACCGCATATTGAGGATCGCTTCGGCCTGCCGGTCAGTCAGATTAAACTCCGCCATCATGACGGGTTTCGGCTCATCTTCATTGCGGATGATTTCAATCACCCGATCAAGATTGAGATAAGCGATCAAATAGCCTTCAAGCAGCTCTACCCGATCATCAATCTTGCCCAGCCGATGCTGCGAGCGCCGGACCAGCACTTCAATCTGATGCGTGATCCATTGGGTCAAAACTTCCTTCAGCCCCATCACACGCGGCGTGCGATCGGCACCCAGCACGTTCAGATTGAGGCCGAACTTCACTTCCAAATCAGAAAGCTTGTACAGGCTTTCCATCAGGATGTCGGGATCGACATTCTTGCTTTTGGGTTCAAGAATGATGCGAATATTCTCATCGCTTTCGTCGCGAATATCTTCGAGGATCGGCAGTTTCTTGTCATTGATCAGCTGAGCAATGCCTTCGATCAGCTTGCCCTTTTGCACCTGATAAGGGATTTCGGTGACGACAATCGCCCAGGTGCCGCGCCCCAAATCCTCAACGCTCCAGCGGCTGCGGATGCGGAAGGAGCCCCGGCCAGTGGCATAGGCATCCGCAATGCTCGACGCGCTATCGACAATCTGGCCGCCGGTCGGGAAATCCGGGCCTTGGACGAACTGCATCAGCTCTGCCGGCTCGCATTTAGGGCTGTCGATCAGATGCGTCGCGGCATCGATGACTTCAGCGACATTATGCGGCGGGATATTGGTTGCCATGCCCACCGCAATGCCGCTTGAGCCATTGGCCAGCAGATTGGGGAAGAGGCCGGGAAAAAGCTCTGGCTCTTCATCTTCGCCATTATAGGTGGGCTTATAATCGACGCCGCCATCATCAAGGCCCGCCATAAGATCAACGGCGGGGGACGCCAGCCGCGCCTCAGTATAGCGATAGGCCGCAGCATTATCGCCATCGACATTCCCGAAATTGCCTTGGCCATCAACGAGCGGGTAACGCAGCGAAAAATCCTGCGCGAGCCGCACCATCGCGTCATAAACACTCGCATCGCCATGCGGGTGATATTTGCCGATGGTATCGCCCACGACACGCGCTGACTTTTTGTAAGCGCCAGTTGGATCGAGCTTCAACTGCCGCATCGCCCATAGCAAACGGCGATGCACAGGCTTCAACCCATCCCGCAAATCCGGGAGCGACCGCGCCGTGATCGTCGACAAGGCATAGACCAGATATCGGTCAGACAAGGCGCTATCAAAAGGGGCATCCACAATCGCCCGAAATGGATCTTCTTCGGGCTCAGGCGGTACAATCAGGTCACTCATATAGCGTCCGATAGCAGCGCCGAGTCTGCGGGGCTAGTGGGGGGCTTTCAAGAAGCTGGGGCTTGCATATCCTGCCGCAATGGGCACGATGGCGGGGAGGAGAATGATATGCGGTTCAGCCTGGTCATCGGCCTTTGTTTGATATCACTCGCTGGTTGCGGGGAGCCTATAGTTCACGAGATGAAAATGGACATGTCGGCGGACGCGGCTGGGGAAGGTGTTCCCATGTCATCCGTGGCAGTGGCCGAGCCCGCCAAAGGCGTTCCCACGGCGGAACCCCGCATCGCTTACAGCTATAGCCTCGGCTACCGTTTGGGCACGGGCGATATCGGCGAAGTCCAAACCCGACATGTCGCACTTTGTGACAAGCTCGGAACCGCCAAATGTCGAATTAAGTCGATGGTCCGCCAAAGCAGCGATGGCGAATTTGTAACCGCCAATCTAGCGTTGGTTGTTGACAGCAAAATTGCCCGCGCTTTTCAAATTGATCTTGATAAGGCCGTGGAAGCGGCGGGCGGAGAATCCTCGTCCCGCTCAATCGAAGCTGAAGATCTGTCCAAGCAAATGGTCGACACTGAAGCGCGCATCAAGGCTAAACAGGCTCTTGCTGATCGCCTATTGAACTTGCTCCAAAACCGATCCGGCAAAGTTGGCGAACTGGTGGAGGCGGAACGCGCTTTTGCTGAAGCCCAAGAAGAGCTGGAAGCCGCACGCAGCTGGATGGCCGAAATGCAAGCTAGGGTGGCGATGTCAGACATCACCATCACATACAACAGCACGTCGCCTTCTGGGTCTGGACTTTGGAGCCCAATCCGCGACGCCATAAGTGAGGCGGGTCAAATCCTAGGCGAAAGCGTTGGCGCAATGCTCCGAATCTTTGTTGGCGTGCTGCCTTGGCTGTTGACTTTGGCAGGCTTGATCTGGCTTGGTCGAAAGCGCGGCTGGATGGCCGGGTGGCGCTGGCCTTGGAGGAAGAACAAGACACCAGAAGAGAGCTAAGGCCTAGCCCTCCCCCTCAACAGCCTCACTCGCTTCCATCCACTTGGCTTCGGCGACTTCTAAGGCCTCAGCGATCTTGGCGCGGCGTTGCATCAGATCTCCCATCGTCAGCTTGGCATATTCCGCCGTTGCTTGAGAGGGATCGAACATGGCGCGATCAATGTCATTCTTAACCGCGGTTAGCTTGGCCATATCGGCTTCGGCATCGCGGACGGCTTTCCGAAGGGCCTGTTGCGCTTCACGCGCGGCGGCGGCGGCTTTGCGATCTTCTTTCTTATTGCCACCTTTGAAACCGTCTCCGCCCTTATTTTGGTTCTTGCCCAAAATCATGTCGGTATAATCATCAAGGCTGCCAACATAGTCGGTCGCGCGGCCGCCACCGACGAGGACGAGGCGATCTGACGTCAGTTCCAGCATATGGCGATCATGGCTGACCATGACGACAGCGCCTTCATAACTGTTCAGCGCTTGCACTAGAGCCTCGCGGGCATCGACATCCAAATGGTTCGTGGGTTCATCGAGGATCAGCATATGCGGCGCTTCACGCGTGATCAGTGCCAGCGCCAGTCGTGCCCGTTCGCCGCCGGAGAGCTTCCCAACCTGCGTCGTCGCCTTCTGCCCTGAAAAGCCAAAGCGGCCCAATTGACCGCGCACAGCACCCGGCGTCGCGCCCTTCATAGCGCGGGTCATATGTTCAAGCGGTGTATCCGCGCCGTCCAGTTCTTCCACCTGATATTGGGTGAAATAGCCGACCTTCATCTTGCCGGACGCATTGACCTCGCCTGCCATCGGGGGAAGCTGGGCGGCAAGCAGGCGCGCCAGCGTCGTCTTGCCATTGCCGTTGCGGCCAAGCAGCGCGACCCGATCATCGGGATCAATCCGCAAGTTGAGCCGTTCGAGGATTGGCTTGTCTTCGGTATAGCCGACGCTGGCCAGATCAAGCGTGACCAATGGCGGCTTCAGCTCATCAGGGCTGGGAAAATCAAAGCTCAAGGACGGGTCTTCAGCGAGCGCGGCGATCGGCTGCATCTTCGCCAAGGCTTTCGCCCGCGATTGGGCTTGCTTAGCAGTTGAGGCCCGGGCGCTGTTCCGCGCGACATAGTCCTGGAGCTTCGCCCGTTGTGCATCTTGTGAGGCTTTGGCGGCTGCCAATTGTGCGGCACGCTCAGCCCGTTGCCGTTCAAAACTATCATAGCCGCCAGTGTAAAGCGTGGTCTTTCCGCCTTCCAAATGGAGGATATGATCAACGACCGAGTTTAGCAGGTCGCGTTCATGGCTGATCACGATCATGGTCGCAGGGTAAGATTTGAGGAAATTCTCGAGCCACAGCGTCGCTTCCAGATCCAAATGGTTGGATGGCTCATCGAGCAGCAAGAGATCAGGCGCAGAGAACAGCAAAGCCGCCAATGCAACGCGCATTTTCCAGCCGCCCGAAAAACTATCCAGCGGCCGATGCTGATCTTCCTCGGGAAAACCCAAGCCGACCAAGATGCGCGCAGCCCGTGCGGGCGCCGCGTGAGCGTCAATCGCGTTTAGCCGCTCGTGAATCTCGCCGATCCGGTCGAGATCTTCAACAGTCTCTGCTTCGAGAAGGAGGGCGGCGCGTTCGGTATCCGCTGCTAGAACAGCCTCGATGGGCGTTATGGTGCCATGCGGGGCCTCCTGCGCGATATAGCCGATCTTCGCGGCTTTGGGCATATCAATGCCGCCTTCATCGGCTTCCAGCTCGCCAATGATCGTTTTCATCAAAGTGGATTTGCCCGCGCCATTGCGGCCGATCAGGCCAACCCGGGCTTTAGTCGGGAGCGAGGCGCTTGCCCGCTCGAGGATAGGCCGTCCGCCAAGGCGGACAGTGAGATTCGAAAAACTGATCATGATGGCCGCGCCTTTAACGAGGCACTGCCATCATGTCACATGCTTAGTCTGCACTATTGGTCGGAGGGAGCAGTAAGGAGAAAAGGGAGGGTTCAAACTGCTCCCCCCGTGGGGTACCAGAACCGGCTCTTGATGGCATCAAGACACAGGTTCTGGCCCAATTCATTATCGATGTCCGAGCCGGTTGGCGGTCCAACTGCACCCGAAATCGCTGTTGGCCTTATGGCATCAACACAGTGTCAACGACGTGGATCACGCCATTGGATTGCATGACATTGGCTTGGCTGACGGTTGATTTTCCGCCCTTGGCATCGGTCAGAACAAGCTTCTTGCCCATCATGCGCGCCGTTAACGTGCCGCCTTGCACCGTTGTCAGTGTCGCCATGCCCTTGCCAGCTTTGATCTTATTGGCAATGTCAGTGCTCGTCATGCGTCCTGCGACGACATGATAGGTCAACACGGTGGTCAGCGTGCCCTTATTCTCAGGCATAACCAGGGTGTCGACTGTGCCTGCTGGCAATTTGCCGAAAGCAGCATTGGTTGGCGCGAACACCGTGAATGGCCCAGGCGACATCAACGTATCGACGAGACCAGCGGCCTTAACAGCCGCCACAAGCGTTGTGTGATCCTTTGAGTTGACAGCATTCTCAACGATATTCTTCGTTGGGAACATAGCAGCGCCGCCGACAATGGGGTTCTTCATGGCAGCTACGGCCGCGCTGGACAGTGCGATCGCCGACAGAGCAACAATGATGGATTTCTTCATGGGGGGATTCCTTCAAGTTCGTGTCGTACCCTTAGGTCTGGATACGGATGCAGTTACGAGAAGAGATCAATGAAGGATGCAAAGGGCCTGAAATTTTTTTGTGATCTAAATCACAGTAATTTTCCCCGCCGCAATCACGGCCCCCGTTGGGTTGCCGCCCGGCGCACCTTCCGCTCTCTCAGGCGTGATAGCGAGGGTTGCACCACTGGCCATCAACGCTCGAAGCTCTGGCGGGAGCGTATGTCGCGTGGGCTTGTCGGCTTCGACGACGCCCAAAGAGGTTGGCTTTTGCCCTTCGGGGATGACCCAAAGCTCAGGATAAAGCTTCCCCGTATTGAGCGAGACGGGCGTGATAATGAGCTCGCCATTGGAGGCATCAAAGCTTGCGGTCACTGCTGCGTTTCCGCCTTCGGCACTTAGGGCTGCAATCATCGGGGCAGAAGTTGGTTGAGGCGCAGGCACGGGCTGATTGATGAGCATCACGCCCAGAACCGCTGCTGCCGCCATAGAGACGAACGAAAGCCCCTGCCAAAAACGCACAGGCCCAGCCCTGTCTTGAGATGCAGCAGGCGCGATCTGAGCCTGCACCTTCTCCCAAACATGCGCTGGCGGGGGAGCAGCCAGATGCGAAGCCATTGGCATTAGCCGTTCTTCCCAGCTTTGCACTTCCGCTGCAAAGGCCGCATCGCACGTCATCCGCGCTCGGGCCTGCGCTTCGTCAGCAGGCGAAAGCAAGCGCATCGCCAGTTCAGCGGCGAGGGCGATATCGTCTTCGGTCAAAGGCGTGGGGGCTGTGCTCATTCAGACAAGCACTCCCTCAATTTGAGGAGCGCTCTACGAATGCGGCTTTTGATCGTTCCCAAAGGCACAGCATCCCGTTCAGCCAGTTCAGCATAGGTCGCGCCTCCAAGAAAGGCCTGCTGAATGAAGGCTGCATCCCGCGCCTCAAGGCTCGCCATACAGTCATTGAGCGCCGCCGCATCTTGGCCCGCCATCAGCGCAGCATCGGCCAAGGGCGCAGTGTCAGGCACTTCATAGGCCTCTTCCACTGGCGCTGTGACCGTCACTTTCCGCGCCCGCAACCGATCAATCGCGCGGTTGCGCGTCACGGTGGCCAGCCAGGTAATGGGGCTGGCGCGCGTGGGCTCAAAAGTCGTGGCCCGATTCCATATGGTCACATAAGCGTCTTGCAAAGCGTCCTCAGCTTCCTGTCGATCGGTGAAGATACGCAGGCAAATCCCGAATAGTTTCGCGGAGGTGCGCTTGTAAACCTCTTCAAAAGCGGCGCGATTGCCTTGGCCTGCGGCAACAAGCGCCATGGAAAGCGCTGCCCGATCTTCTGAGGCGCGGCGGGCAATGAAGCTTGCGGCCTGATCTAGGGAGGATGAGTCAGACATCGGCGCTCTCTTTGCCCTTGTTCGAAGGCCTTGTGAAGGGTCCTTTCGTCGCGGTCCAACTTGCGCTAGGCGGCTGCGGAGCCATTGACGCAACAGCCTGCAGGATCAGACCCATGAAATTTTTCGTAGACACAGCCGACACCAAAGACATTGCCGAACTGGCAGCAACCGGCCTGTTGGACGGCGTGACCACCAACCCGTCGCTGATCGCCAAGTCCGGCCGGGATTTCATGGAAGTCACCAAAGAAATTTGCGCGCTTGTCAATGGCCCCGTCTCCGCTGAAGTCGTGGCGCTGGATCATCCCACGATGATGAAAGAAGCGGAAATCCTTCGGAAAATTGCTGACAATGTCTGCATCAAAGTGCCGCTGACCATTGATGGCCTCAAAACCTGCAAAGCGCTGACCGAAGATGGCACGATGGTGAATGTGACACTTTGCTTCTCTGCCAATCAGGCTTTGCTGGCTGCGAAAGCCGGCGCGACGTTCATTTCGCCCTTCGTTGGCCGCCATGATGACAATGGCTTTGATGGCATGCAGCTGATCTCAGACATTCGCCTGATCTATGACAATTATGATTTCGAAACCGCGATCTTGGTCGCAAGCGTTCGCCATGCCGTTCATGTGCTTGAGTCCGCCAAGATCGGTGCTGATGTGATGACGGCTCCCCCTGCGGTGATCAAATCCTTGTTCAACCATGTGCTGACCGAAAAAGGCATCCAAGGCTTCCTCGCCGATTGGGCGAAGACGGGGCAATCGATTGGGTAGGTTCTTGACTGAACCGTTCGTCCCGAGCGAAGTCGAGGGATCGGTAGGCCATGTCTCGACTACGCTCGACACGAACGGGGTTGGGAGTTGTGGAAAGTAGCTCCCCTATCATCACCCGCTGGACCGCTCATCTGCACAGCGGCAGGCGCAGATCACCGCACACGATCCGTGCCTATGCGGCGACGGCGGAACGATTGCTGGCCTTTCTGTCAGACCATCAAGGCGGCGTGCCTGATCTTTCAGCCGTCACTGCCGCAGACCTGAGGGCCTATCTTGCCCATCGCCGCGCGGATGGGCTGAACAATGCCAGTGCCGCGCGAGAGCTGTCGGCGGTGCGTGGCTTCATGAGCTTTGCGGGGGGTGCAGATACGGTTCCCAAGCTCAAAGGCCCGCGCGTTAAGAAAGGCGTGCCTCGGCCCATCTCTCCCGATGAAGCAATTGCGCTGGCAGGCGATGTGGCTGATCAATCAAATGAGGCTTGGATCGCCGCGCGCGATTGGGCGATCTTGCTTCTGCTCTATGGCGCAGGGCTGCGGATTGGCGAGGCGCTGGGTCTTACGGGTGCAGTGCTCCCGATAGGCAAAGCGATGCAAGTGACGGGCAAGCGGGACAAGACGCGGCTGGTGCCGATCATCCCCAAAGTCGCCGATGCAATTGCGGCCTACATCGATCTCTGCCCCTATCCGCCTTCCAAGACTGAGCCATTATTTCGCGGGAGCCGAGGCGGTCCGCTCAATCCGGCGATCATCCGCCGCTCGGTCCAAAAGGCCAGGGGCAGGCTTGGTCTGTCGGAACGAACGACGCCCCATGCGCTTCGCCACAGCTTTGCAACGCACTTGCTCGCGGGCGGTGCGGATTTGAGGAGCCTGCAAGAACTGCTGGGGCACGCCTCCCTCTCTTCGACGCAAGTCTATACCGCTGTCGATGCTGCCTATTTGCTGGATGTTTATCGCGCTGCGCATCCTCGCGGTTAAGCTTCGTTCATCTACCGTTAAGCCTTACGATTACACATGTAGTCGACAAGAGCGAAACGGAAGCGAGTCCTCCCAATGACTGACCGAATCAGCGATGCCGAATATGCCGTGATGGAGGTGCTGTGGCACCAAGCGCCGCAGGATGCGACGATGGTCGCCGACACGCTTGCCACCACCCAAGGCTGGACCTTAGCGACGGTTAAAACCCTGCTCAGCCGCTTGGCAAGCAAAGGCGCTGTCGAGACCACCGCCGATGGCCGCAAATTCCTTTACAGCCCGCTTATCGAGCGCAGCAATTATGTTGCGGGGGAATCGCAGCGCTTGGTCGATCGCCTGTTTGGCGGGAAGCTCTCCCCGCTCGTGGCCCATCTGGCTGAGCGCGAGGCGCTGAGCGCCGATGACATTGCCGAAATCGAAGCCTTGATCAAAGGACTGAAAGCATGAGCAGCTGGATCATCGAAACGCTTGTCGCCACCACGCTGCTGATGCTGCTGGTGATGGCAGTCCGTAAGCCTGTTGCTCGGCGCTATGGGGCGAAAGCGGCCTATGCTTTGTGGTTGGCGCCTGCCCTTCGGCTTTTCTTGCCGCCGCTCCCTGCTGAATGGCTAAGCGCGCGAGAAGTGATTTTGGCCGGATTGCCTGCAGTGGCGCCAGCAACCGATTGGATGAGTTATGCAGTCGGTTTCTGGATTGTCGGGGCCGTTGGCTTCCTCGGCTGGCATCTCCTTGGATATGCGCGCTTTGCCAATGAAGCGCGGGACAAAGCCACGTGGCTCCGCGCCGATGGCCGGATTGAGATTGGCGAAAGCCCAAGCGTCAAAGCGCCCGTCGCCTTTGGCCTTCTTTGGCAGACCGTCATGCTGCCCGCGGATTTTCAGGATCGCTATTCCCCCGCTGAGCAGCGCCTGTCGATCACGCATGAATTGACGCACCATCGCCGTCGGGATTTGGCGGCCAATATGCTGGCGCTCATCATGCTGGCTTTGCATTGGTTCAACCCACTCGCCCGCGCCGCTTACCGCGCGTTCCGCACCGATCAGGAAGCGGCATGTGATGCCGATGTGCTGGCCCAAACCGCGCCGCATGATCGCCATGCTTATGGAACGGCGCTTCTGAAATCAGCACTTGCTGATCCTCCCTTGGCTGCCTGCTCGGCGGGTGTCGCGAGCACCCTTAAAGAGCGCCTCCGCCGGATTGCGATCCTTGATGAGGCCCGCCCCACTCTGATCGCGAGCCTGTGCTTGCTGGCGATGCTGGCGCTTTCGATGCTGCTATCCGCTTCGACCCGTTATGTGCAAGACCAGACCTTGGCCGCGCCGAACCGCGCTCCCTCCTATCTCGCGACTTTAACGCCTTCGATCGAATCAGGTGCTTTGCCAGTGGTCGTTGAGGCCAAGATTGAGAATGTTGTTGAGGTAGAACCAGTCGCCCAGACCGTGACGGCCAAACTCATACTTCCCAGACTTGAAGAAGAACCCGCGCCCGCACCATTCGAACAACCAAATCCACAGCCCCAGCCAGTCGCGGCGCCGGAGCCAGTTGAGACGCCAGAGCCGCAAGTCGTCCTCGCCAAGACAAAAGGTTGCGCCAAGCGGAAAGCGCAACTGGTGACCTTTGTTGATGATCGGACACTGACCGTCCGCACCATGTCCGTCGGCACACCTTGCGTCGATACGGGGGCACTGGCCGAAGCTCGCGCCCGGATCGCCATTGCAGCCCCGGCCCTTGAGAGGGCCCGTGCTGCCATCGCCTCCGATCAAGTTTTAGACCCGCGGATCAGGAACGCCGCCTTGGCGGAGCTTGATGCCGAACTCGCCGATCTCAACGCGGAACTCGCTGAGCTGAACGCGGGGGTCGCAGAACTTTCATCCCAACGCGGCTTAGCCTCACTTCAATAGGCAGCCGCTCCACACGAAAGGCAAACATATGAAAACGCTATATTCCGTGGCACTGGCAGCATCCCTGCTGTGCCTCGCCGGACCTGCTTACGCTGAAGAAACGGCAAAGCCTGCGACGTCCGAAACCAACAAAGTGATGATCATCTCCTCCAATGATGGCTGCGCAAAGAAAGACGGAAAAGCGAAGGTGAGCCGAATCATCATGCGGTCCACCGATGGCAAAACAACGTCCGTCGACGTCAGTGAGCATCTTGCCGAAGCCCGCAAAGCCATTGCCGAAGAAGACTCGCTTTCAAAGGAAATGAAGGACAAGGTCTTGAAATCACTAGATCAAACCATTGCCGAAATGAAAGGCAAGGAAACGATCTAACAACAATCAGCGCCTTTCCGGCCCCACGCCGGTTTGCGCCCGGGCGAGGTAGGGCTTCATCCCTTCCTGCCTCGTCCGGGATTGTATTTCAGACCCCTTCCCAAGCCTTTGATATTCCGTTCGTCTTGAGCGCGATTGAGCTTCATCCCCCTCCACTCGATTGAGTTCGGGACGAACGGTACCTTTTTCTAACGCACCTCCTAAGAACTCGGTTTGCGCTTTGGCGCACAATAGACCAAAACGCTTTATCATGACCGCGCCAGACCTCTCCAATGAACCCTATGCAATTGCGGAAAGCGTCAGCCCGCTCATTCGCCGGGTGCTTGCCCGCAATGCTTCCCCCTTCAGCTATACCGGAACACAAACCTATATTGTGGGCCATGGCGAAGTGGCCGTGATCGATCCCGGTCCCTTGGGCGACGATCCGGCCCATGTCGGGGAGCTGATCCGTATCCTCTCCGGCGAGCGTATCACCGCCATCCTCTGCACCCACACCCACCGTGATCATTCGCCAGCGGCGGCCCCTTTGGCCGAGGCGACGGGCGCACCTGTGATGGGCTGTGCGCCTCTGTTCCTCGAAGATGACGGGCCACGGTCAGACGCGTCCTTTGACACGACCTACGCCCCTTCCCGCGTGTTGAAGGATGGCGAGAGCCTCACTGGCCCGGGCTGGACGCTGACTGCGCTCCATACGCCGGGGCATACGTCGAACCATCTTTGCTTTGCGCTAGAGGAAGAAAAGGCGCTCTTTACCGGCGATCATATCATGGGCTGGTCAACGACCGTGGTCTCGCCGCCCGATGGGGACATGGCGGATTATATGCGCAGCCTCCAACTGCTGATCGACCGAGACGATGCGCTTTATTATCCGGCCCACGGCCCAGCCGTCGAGCAGCCGCAGCGTTTGGCACGCGGCATGATGATCCACCGCAAGCAGCGCGAGGCGCAAATCATGAAGGCGCTCGCCGACGGCCCAAGGCGCATCAAGGATATGGTGCCTGACATGTATAAGGGCGTTGATCCCCGGCTCCATGGCGCGGCGGGACGGTCTGTGCTGGCGCATCTGATCGATATGCGGGATCGCGACTTGGTGTCTGAAGAGGCTGACACATGGACCTTAAGCTGATGCGAAAGGCGCTGATTGGCTTCTTTGTTGCTGGCCTGGCGCTGATCGCCCTCGCCAAGTTGATCATGTGGGATCAGAAACCGGCGGTTGAAACGGTCATCGCGTCTAGCCTTAAATCGGTCCAGGACCAGAACCGGCTCTCCGCCTTTGCGGCGCGCTTTGTGACGGTTGTTTCCAGCCGCCAGTCACAGCTGGGCCTCTCCGCCGAAAAGACGATGATCGTGCCGGGCATGGTCCGCTATGAAGTCGATCTCGCCAAAGTGAAGCAAAGCGATTTGGCGTGGAACGAAGCGGCCAAGACGTTGACGATCAAGCTCCCGCCACTTGAAATCGCAGGCCCAGACTATGACCTTTCCGCCGTCCGCGAATATGGATCAGGCATGGTGTTGATGGCGCTAACCGATGTCGAGAAGGCCTTGGACGCCCAGAATCGCGCCAAGGCGAAATCCGATATGCTTGAACAAGCCAAAGCCGAACCCATGTTGCGCTTGGCCCGCGACGCAACAGTTCGCGCCGTAGAACGCAGTTTTGCTTTGCCTCTGAACGCTGCCGGGATAGAGGCGAAGGTGAAAGTGGAGACAGAGCAATGAACGCACGCACAGGCATCCTTTCCGGCACCGATTTGGTCGATGAGATTAAGCGGCTGAAGGAAGAGCGGAACGCCATCATCCTTGCCCATTATTACCAAAAGCCTGAGATTCAGGATATTGCGGATTATGTCGGCGATAGTCTGGAACTCTCGCGCAAAGCGCAAGAGACGGACGCGGATGTCATCGCCTTTTGCGGTGTGAAGTTCATGGCGGAAACGGCGAAAATCCTGTCGCCCAACAAGACGGTCGTACTGCCTGATCTGGATGCCGGTTGCAGCTTGGAAGACAGCTGCCCACCCGATAAGTTCAAGGCCTTCCGCGAAGCCCATCCCGATCATATTGCACTCACCTACATCAATTGCTCGACCGAGGTGAAGGCGCTGTCAGACATCATTGTGACATCATCGAGTGCCGAGAAAATCCTTGCCCAAATCCCCGAAAGCCAGCCGATCATTTTCGGGCCGGACAAGCATTTGGGCGGCTATTTGGCGCGCAAGCTCAATCGCGAGATGCTGCTTTGGCCAGGCGTGTGCATTGTGCACGAAGCGTTTAGTGAGACCGAACTGATCAAGTTGAAGGCGCAGCACCCCGATGCGCCCGTCGCCGCCCACCCTGAATGCCCCGCGCATATTGTTGACCATGCGGATTATGTGGGGAGCACCAGCGGTATCCTCAATTTCGCCAAAAGCTTCCCGGGCGATACGCTCATCGTCGCCACGGAACCGCATATCATCCACCAAATGGAAAAGGCGCTGCCAGAGAAGACCTTCATCGGCGCGCCTGGTGCTGACGGCAACTGCAACTGCAACATTTGCCCCTATATGGCGCTTAACACGATGGAAAAACTCTATCGCTCATTGCGCGATCTCACGCCCCAAGTGCATATCGAAGAAGAGCTTCGGCTTCAGGCGAAAAAGTCGCTTGATCGGATGCTGGAGATGGCTGGCGGGACTGTTGGCAAGGGGGATTTGGGGGCGCGGTGATCCGACGCCTGACCTTCTCCGCCGCAAAACTGACGATGTGGCTGGGTTTGTTGATTGCGTACTTGCTTCTTTGGTGTGGACTTCGAGTATCAACCGCGATTTCCAAAGGCGCTCTTGATAGACCAGTTGTATGTTTTGATTTCCGCCATCTACAACAGGAAGTGGAAGGTAATGTCCCACTTCGCAAAGTCGACTATGTGTTGGGAAGGCAGGTTTGGGCATATTATTATGACATGAAGGGACGAAGGCTGTCTCACCATTTAATATTGGCGTCATCATATTGGGGATGGCAGCTTTTCTGGTCCGAAGAGAGCCGCCGAGACCACTACCGAACAATTGCTCGAAAGTTGAGGCCTTGCGATCATGCTTTGAAGTTTCTTGAAGCGCGGGGAGAACTGACACCAGCCATTCGCGCTTTTGCGGCGACCAGACGCAAGGCTCTAGGTCTAAGAGAATCGTCACCCTGAACTTGTTTCAGGGTCCACGGTGCCGCTTGCGACCAAGGGTGCGGGTTGGAACTTGGATGCTGAAATAAATTCAGCATGACGAGTGCCTTCAATCCCTTGGTGTTCTTGGTGTCTTGGTGCGAGTCCAAATACCCAGCATCAGCCGAACCGCCTAAGTCTGAATTTTCTCGCACCAAGACACCAAGGCACCAAG
>DLOX01000219.1:0-504 GCA_002478575.1 Sphingomonadales bacterium UBA7473
AAGGCGCTGTAGCTCCGACGAGCGGCTCGCGACAGCCTGCCGGCTCGGCATCTGTCGCCAATCCCGCTAATAATCCGCCTGGTGTCGCGCCAAAGTTGTCCGAGGAGGCACAAGGTTTCAATACAGTTTGCCTTGATGCCGAGGGTCGCGCGAGTGAAGCAACCGACTGCGATCTGGCGCCGACGCATCAGGTCGGGCGAAGCAGCCTCGCCNNCCCGCCAATAATCCGCCTGGTGTCGTGCCAAGACTCTCCGAGGAAGCGCAAGGTTTCAATACAGTTTGTCTTGATGCCGAGGGTCGGGCGAGTGGGGCAATCGACTGCGATCTGGCGCCGACGCATCAGGTCGGGCGAAGCAGCCTCGCCTATTGCATGGACCAGCCCAATAGCGAGACGCGGGGACGGTGTGCGGTCTGGAGTCACGCGGGAGATGTGACCAAGACAAGACCAAATACCGTGATTGATACAGGACCGCGACCGTAATTGAGGTTGCCGCCTGAGAGCGC
>DLOX01000219.1:649-4273 GCA_002478575.1 Sphingomonadales bacterium UBA7473
TAATACTGGCCTTTGGCAGTGGAGCTCATGCCGCTGCCGGGCTGAACGCTATCAACATAGCGGTAAAGTGGGATGGTATCAGGGCAACTGCAGCCAGCCAGATCAACAATCAAATGTCAGAAGGAGAGCTTGCCGATGACGCTCCCTCCGCGACAATCCCGAGTAGCAGTTTTACCTATCGCTATTCGCCTCAACGCACCCAGCAAAACCTACGAAACTTCATCGCGCGCACCCCCGACCCGGCCGCACGCGCCAATCTTGAACAGACCCTCGCCGCGCAGCCCACTTTGATGAACGAGATCAGTGCGGCAGTGCGTGCCTACGGCTTCGATCCGCACAACGTCGCCGATGCCTATGCCGTTTGGTGGATTAATGTCTGGGGAGCGTCCCAGAAGCAGAATATCGAACCTGATCCCGAAACGGTCGAAGCGGTCAAACGGCAGGTTCGCAGCGCCTT
Organism: Sphingomonadales bacterium UBA7473; assembly: GCA_002478575.1. Taxonomy (GTDB): domain Bacteria; phylum Pseudomonadota; class Alphaproteobacteria; order Sphingomonadales; family Sphingomonadaceae; genus Aquisediminimonas. Next base: position 1,107 of record DLOX01000219.1, read on the forward strand.
TGCCGCAACCCCGGATTTTGCTGAAGGCGGCGATGCCGAGCGCCAAGAGTTTGCCGAGGCTCTGCTGCTGCAAGCCGCCATACTGGGATCGGGCCTTGATCAATGGGAGAGCGACCCTGAGATGCTTGAACAGCTTGCCAAGGCCGCCCGTCAGGGGGCGCTGGCGAGTGGACTTGATCTGACCAAGATGAGGCCCACGCGCGATGGCTTTTTCTCACGCAGATAATGCTCTCGTCGCCTGTTCATCAGGTTGGCCTCGCACGGGCAGCCACCAGTCCGCATGGACGCCTCCGTTCGCAGAACAACCTGATGTTTCGTAACGATGATTTCTCATAGATACAGTTTTACGCGGTCGATGATCCCGACAGTGCACAGTTTGAGCTTTTGTTAGAATAGCTCGTAGATGGAAGATGGAGCAATGAGATGAAAGGCGATCTGACTGGTGGATGTCTGTGCGCTGCCGTGCGCTACACCCTTCGCGACGGTTTTCGATTTGGACCGTACGCATGTCATTGTACCGACTGTCAGACGCGAACTGGCGCAGCCTTCAGTGAGCACATGTTGTTCGCCAAACAGGACCTCGACATCGAAGGCGATTTGGACAGCGGCTCTTATGGACAACCGAACGGTGCTTTATCAACGATCTGGGGCTGTGCGAGGTGCAAAGTCCGCATCTTCGCAGAAAATGACAAGCGGCCGGGCTTTGCATCGTTGCGCTGCGGGACCCTCGATCGGAGCCATGAAATCGAGCCCGCCGCTCATCTCTGGGTCAACAGCAAACAAGCATGGGTAACGCTGCCTGACGGAGTGCCCGCACATGCCGAACAACCGCAGACGCAGGCTGAGTGGATAGCGCTTGTCGGCCCGACCGCGAGCTAGCGATCAGCGTTTGCGCCGTCCGCGTAAAGCCGCCATTCGCCCTCCCACCCAATGGAAGTCAATCGCGGTAATGCCGCACGCACCTGAACCGGACCGGCTGATTTGGTGGGATCATTGCCAAAAGCTGCCTTTCGGCAGGTGAAGCCGCTGATTAGATTGAGGAACGTCTGCGCATGCCCCTGCAATGGCCATACTGAAGACGCCGATGACCGGAATCTACCTGATCCGCCACGGTGAAACGGAATGGAACGCTCAGGGTCGTTTCCAGGGAAAGCTGGATTCAGCCCTTACTGACACTGGCGTGAGGCAAGCTGAGGCTATCGGCAGATGCCTCGCCGGGTTGGATCTCTCATTCGATGCGTTCGTCTCCAGCCCGCTGGGAAGAACGCGACAGACAGCAGCAATCATTGCTGGCAGCGCGAATCTTCCTGCCGCTCGGTGCGATGATCGTCTTGCCGAGGTGTCTTTGGGTTCATGGGATGGTTTGACCCACATCGATATCGACGCACAATGGCCCGGGTTGCTCGATGGATCGACACCCTTCGATTGGTTTTTCCGGTCGCCTGACGGGGAGAGCTACGACGCTGCTTTCCTGAGAGCCGAATGCTGGTTGCGCGAACAACAGGGTGTGACTGTTGCCGTATCTCACGGGCTGGTTAGCCGTATCATCAGAGGCGCTTATAGCGGGCTGCCCAAAGCAGAAGCATTGAGCCTGCCAGTGCCTCAGGACGTTATCTGGAGACTTTCCGGCGGTCGGATCGAGCCAATATCTGTCGGTTGAACATCGGCGCACGATTCGCGTGCCCAGTGGAGGCCCCGTAAGATGCCGAAATCTGCCACTGCCCCTGCAGTAAATTAGAGTATCGCGCTTCTATGCCTTAGACAGTTCAATGGTCAAAAGATGAATAACGTTACTATTATCATTGGATCTGCGCGCAGCGATGGAAACGCAGCCAAACTCGTTGAGCGCCTTAGGGAAAATCTAGGTGAGCATGCAAAGGTCTTCGACCTCTCCAAGCTGATTATCGAACAGTTCGAATACGAACGCTATGACGATCGTGACGATTTTAGATCTGTCGTTGCCATGATGCTACAGAGTCAACATATTGTCTTCGCTACGCCGGTATACTGGTATTCCATGAGTGCAACATTGAAGGTCTTTTTCGATCGCCTGACTGATCTGCTCCACGACCCCATTGACCGGATATCCGGACGGAGCCTTGCTGGCCGCAACGTCTGGCTAATCTCCACCGGAACCGACGAGGGCTTGCCACCGGGATTTGACGTGCCTTTCGCACGAACGGCGGCCTACTTTGACATGGTGTGGCGGCAGGCGTTTTATGCCCGGTCCATCAGGGGAGAGCCACTGTCACCCGGAAATCTCGCCGAAGCTAGCAAGCTTGCAAGTTTAATCACTGCCGAAGATGCTTGATCGTCAAATGCTCGGCAGTTGCCAAAGAAGACCTGGCCTTCGCAGAACCACCCGTCGGAAGTTATCAGCAGGGCAGGTGCAGAGTCCCGAGCGAAGCAACTCTGCCTTGCCTTGCGTCCGGAAAATTCATGGCCATCAGGGAACCGTCCGCTTCGCGGTCATGGCCTGACGCACACCAAAAGATCGGCTCAAAAGGCAATCCGGCGGCGATTGGACTGCTTCTCGGTGAAACGCCATCGCGGCCCAGTCATGGATGTGTGACCGCATATTCGCTGTCACTGTAACGCCCGCGGGGTCTAATCAGCTTGCCGTCGTCCTTCTGTTCCATCACATGAGCACACCAGCCTACGACGCGGCCAAGCAGGAATACCCGAAAGGGTGCATCCGTCGGAAGACTGTGGGTCGCAGCCATCGCCGCAAGCGCATAATCGCAGTTGGGCTGTAGGCCTGAGCAATCAAAGACAGCGCTCGCCAGGTCTTTCATATCATTGTCGACCTCGAGATTTGCCAGCATCGCCGAAGCGCGGGGATCTCCCTCGGGATAGAGATTGTGCCCAAATCCCGGCAACATTCGATCCCGCAAAAACCATTGCTGCATTGCCGCGCTCGCTCCCATTTGGCGCGCATCGCGAAGGAGGTGCTGGAGGGCCTCCCCTGCGCCTCCATGCCGGGGCCCGGACAGGGTGCACAGGCCGCTCAGAACCGCAGCGGGCAGCGATGCACCGGTCGATGCGGCCACGCGTGCTGCAAAGGTCGAGGCGTTCAAATCGTGATCGGCCATCAGCACCAATGCCTGACGCAGCCGCTCGGCAAGCGCCTCGCCTCCGCGCCAACCTCTCGCGAGCCGCTGGTGCCG
>DLOX01000076.1 GCA_002478575.1 Sphingomonadales bacterium UBA7473
TCTCCCGGTCAACGAAGCTCCAATAGCCAAATCCGCAGACTGGCCAAAGGCCCGCTGCCGCGATAAATTTGGTCCAGCTGGTATTGCGATCTCTTGGGGTCCCACCGATGAAGGCGGTGGTGCGCGCATCGGCCCACATGGTCGCATAGGCCTCCCAATGAGAGAGGCTCAGTGGTTCAAGGATCAAGCGAGCAGTGTTGAGGGTCGGGGCGTTCATGCCCCGCCCCTATCAGGCGGCCAGCGCCTCAGGCAAGCGAGCGGCTTCATATTCGCTGTCGACCATGCGGATCAGATGGCGATCATCATGGTTCCAAGGATGGAAGCCGGGCAGGAAGAAGCTGGCCCATGGCAAGAACAGCTTCCGCAACACGCCGGGCGTGCCGAGCAAGAACCACAGCATCCGGGCATGCGCCTTAATGCCTGTGATGCCATCTTGAGCCAAGAGCTCAATCATGCCGCTATAGCGCTTTGGCCAAAAGCGCGTGGTGACGATCAGCATCATGATCGCTTTAACCCGCCAGCGCTTGCCGCGCGTCCAATCCTTGGTCGCATGGAGCCAAGTGTCATAAGCGACGCCCTTATGCTCAATCTCTTCGATCGCATGCCAGCGCCACAGATCGGCTTGTTCCTTGTCTGCCTTCGCCATGATGCGTGGGTCTTCAAGGATTTGCTGCGCCATGATCGCGGTATAATGTTCCAGCGCCATCGTGACGGCGAGGTTCAACACTTCCGGGCGGCCCTTGGTGAGCGCCAGCGTCTCGATCACCTTCTTTTCAAGATTGCTGATGTCATAGCCCGCCTCGACCATCTGCTTGTTGAACGCCACATGTTCGCGGGTGTGAAGCACCTCTTGGGTGATGAAGGACTTAATCTCTTTGGCGAGCTTTTCAGGGGCAGTGTCACGATAAGCGCGCACGCTTTCGATGAAGAAAGCCTCGCCGCGTGGGAAGGTGACGGAAAGCGCGTTGTAGAAAGCCGTTGCAATCGGATCGCCACCAAGCCACCACCGGCCTTGAACAGTGCCGCGGCCAAAGCGACGGTCACGCGGCGTGATGGTCAGATCAGCGGGGGATTTGAAAGTGGCAGATGACATGAGCGAATCTCCTTACATAAGTGTAAATAAGGAATACTGACAGATATGTCAATAACTAGAAGACGTTTGTCCCATGAAGAAAGCCGTTCTGCCGCTTTGGAGGCTGCGCGTGCTTTGCTGGTGGAGGCTGGGCCCGCTGCCGTGACCCTGAAAGCCGTCTCTGCACGGATGGGGCGGACGCATGCCAATTTGCTCCATCATTTCGGGTCGGCCGCTGATCTTCAAATGGCGCTTGCCGGGCATATTGCGGCGCAAGTCTGCGATTCCATTGCAGAGATCGTCATGAAGAATCGCGACGGGGAACCAAACCTTCAGCTCGTGGTTGATATGGTGTTTGATGCCTTCGACACTGCGGGCGCGGGATCGCTTGCGACATGGATGATCCTCTCTGGCAATGACAGCGCTTTGGATCCCGTCATCGATGCGATCCACGAGCTGATTGATGAGATTGGCGAAGGGCATGAAGATAAGTCCATGCATGAAGACACGCTGATGCTGGTACTCATGGCAATGGGCGATGCGTTGCTGGGCGCTCCTATGGCGAAAGCGCTTGGCCTTCCCCGCGATACGGCGCGCCAAATCGCGACGAAACAGCTGCTTGCATCACCAAGACTGGCGGCAAGGCTCGGTTTCGCTTAAAGGGCGCCGATGCATTTTCTTGATCAAGCTAAAATTTATACCTCGTCCGGAGCGGGCGGCGTCGGCGCTGTGTCGTTCCGGCGGGAGAAGTTCGTTGAATATGGCGGCCCCGATGGCGGCAATGGCGGCAAAGGCGGCGATATCATCTTTGAGGCCGTCGCTGGCCTAAACACCCTCATCGACTTTCGCTATACGCAACATTTCCGGGCCCCTCGCGGTAAGGGCGGTGCTGGCCGCAATCAAACTGGCGCTGGCGGCGATGATCTGGTGATCAAAGTCCCAGTCGGCACGCAAGTGCTTGCCGAAGATCGGGAAACTGTACTTCTCGACTTTACCGAAGTCGGCCAGCGCAAAATCTTCCTGCGCGGGGGCGATGGCGGGCGCGGCAATGCCAGCTACAAAACCTCAACCAATCGTGCCCCTCGCCAACATGGCACAGGCTGGCCAGGCGAAGAGGCCGCCGTTTGGCTGCGGCTGAAGCTGTTGGCAGACGCTGGGCTAGTTGGCCTGCCCAATGCCGGCAAGTCGACCTTCATCAACGCCGTGACCAATGCCAAGGCGAAGGTTGGGGCCTATGCCTTCACCACCACCAAGCCGCAGCTCGGCGTTGTCCTCCATCACAATCGCGAGTTTGTCGTCGCTGACATTCCCGGCCTGATCGAAGGCGCGGCGGAAGGCGCAGGCATTGGCGATCGCTTCTTGGGCCATATTGAGCGCTGCCGCGTGCTGCTCCACTTGGTCGATGCAACGCTGGATGATCCGGTGAAGGCCTATCGCATCGTGCGAAAAGAACTGACCGCCTATGGCGCAGGGCTGGAGCATAAGACAGAAGTCATTGGCCTCAACAAGGTCGACGCGCTTGACCCCAAGGAAGCGAAGAAACTCGCGACCAAGTTGAAGCGCGCGTCCAAGGCAGAAGTGCTGATGATGTCTGGCGCGAGCGGTGAAGGCTTGGAAGCCGTCCTTGATCGCTTGGCCGATGCAGTTGATGCCAAAGCCGCCACGACCCAGGCCGCGCCCATCGATGAAAAGCCATGGTCACCGCTTTGAGCCGAACCATCGTCAAGGTTGGATCGTCGCTGTTGGTCACTCCAGCGGGCGATGTGCGGCGCGAATGGCTGTCGAGCCTTGTTGCGGATATTTCCAAGCGCCACGCCAGCGGAGAGCAGATTGCCATTGTTTCGTCCGGAGCGATTGCACTTGGCGCACGGCGATTGGGCCTTCCCAAAGGCGGGCGAGCAAGCCTCGACGATGCCCAAGCTGCCGCTGCGACGGGGCAAATCGCCCTCTCCCAATGCTGGGCGGAGCTGCTGGAAAGCCATGGGATCAAGGCGGCGCAAATCCTTGTCACACTGGATGATCTCGAGGACCGGCGGCGCTATCTGAATGCTTCGGCGACGCTGGAGCGTTTGCTCGGCCTTGGCGTGATCCCCATCATCAATGAGAATGACAGCGTCGCCACCACAGAGATCCGCTTTGGCGACAATGATCGCTTGGCGGCGCGGATCGCGCAGGCCTCTGGCGCTCAGTCGGTGGTCCTCTTGTCCGATGTCGATGGCCTCTACACGGCTGACCCTACCCAAGACCCTAGCGCTAAGCGCATCGAAACGGTCAAGCGCATCGATGCCCGCATCCTTGCCATGGCGGGCGGCGGAACATCATCGGGCATGGGATCAGGCGGCATGGCCTCCAAACTGCAAGCCGCGCGGATCGCCAATGCGGCGGGGGCAGACCTTGTGATCGTCTCTGGCCAACATGATCATCCGTTGGAGCGATTGGCGGCGGGCGGATGCGGCACGCGCTTCATCGCCGTCTCCACGTCCAAAGCCCGCAAGGCCTGGCTCGCCGGGCGCTTGACGGTGCGGGGCGAAGTCCATGTCGATGCCGGAGCCATTAAAGCGCTTCGTGGCGGCGCGAGCTTGCTGCCGGCTGGAGCCAAGCGCGTCGAAGGCCGCTTTGATCGGGGCGATGTCGTGAACATCCTTGGCCCGGATGGAGAGGCGTTTGCCCGGGGCCTGATCGAATATGATCTGGCCGAAGCGCAAGCCATTTGCGGCAAGCGCAGCGACGCCTTGGAAGCGATCCTTGGATATGCGCCTCGCCCTGCCCTGATCCACCGCGACCATATGGTCTTGCTGTGACTTTGGGCGTGCTTGCCATCACTGGCGGCACTGGCTTTGTCGGGTCGACGGTGATCCGGCTGGCCGTGGAGGCAGGATGGCAAGTGAAGGCGCTGGCCCGCAAGGCCCAGGCGGACCACGCAGGCGTCACTTGGATTGCAGGATCGCTTGATCAGCCCGCGTCGCTTGCGAGCCTTATGGAGGGCGCCGATGCCGTGCTCCATATCGCGGGCGTCACCAATGCCACCAACAAAGCCGCCTTCATCGCGGGCAATATGGAGGGAACTGCCGCGACCATCGCTGCCGCCACCTTGGCTGGCGTCCGCCGCTTCATCCATGTCTCGTCGCTGTCCGCGCGGGAGCCGCAACTCTCAGACTATGGCTGGTCCAAGGCGGAAGCCGAGAAGCTGGTCCGCGCGAGCTGCCTCGATTGGACGATGGTTCGCCCGCCCGCCATCTATGGCCCCGGCGATATTGACCATTTGGACCTGTTCAAAGCGGCGAAGCTCGGCATCATCCCCTTGCCCCCCAAAGGCCGGATTTCAGAGATTGAAGTCAGCGATTTGGCCCGGCTGTTGCTGGCCCTCGCCACTGATCAGACCAGCATCCACGCCACCTACGAAGCCGATGATGGCCGCGCAGGCGGCTGGACCCATGAAGAGTTCGCCCGCGCCATTGGCACCGCTATGGGCCGGAGCGTCTGGCCGCTCCATCTGCCCGCCGCGATTGTGAAACTGGGTGCCAAGGGAGACCGGCTGTTGCGGGGAGCCAAGGCCAAGCTGACGCCAGACCGGGCGGCTTACTTCTGTCATCCCGATTGGGTGATTGATCCGGCAAACCGCCCGCCGGAGGGGCTGTGGGCGCCGCAAGTGACTACTCCGGAAGGGTTGAAGGCGACGGCTGAGGCTTATCGGAAGGCGGGTTGGCTTTAGACAGCGCTTGCCAATTCAGCACCGCCGTCGTCCCGGACCCCGATCCGGGACCCATGCCTCAACATTTGTCCGAGGTTCGATGCATCCAGCTTGTTTCCAACATTGAGGCATGGATTCCGGGTCAAGCCCGGAATGACGGGTGGGAATAAGACTGTGAGCGAAGCGCCTGAGACCCAGCTGACTTTTGACAGTTTTGACACAAGTTCACCCATTTTATCCCCTCTTTTCAATGAGATCGCTTATCCTCTAATTGAGGCGTTGGGGGGACATCGCTCAAAGCGGCGCGGCGGAGCAGAAGGCTGCTGTCTTTCAGGCTGCGCTTTTCCATGGAGTCGCTCCAATCGGCGCGGCATTCCATGAAGTTGCTCGTATTGCTGGCTTGTCCACTGCTGGCATCCGCGCTCATCGCGTCAAGAAACGTCGAAAATTCATTGGCGACGACCTTGGCAGGCGCGGACCCCAGCGCGGATTTGCTGCCCAGCCGCTCAATCGTTTTCAAGACCATCTGTGGATCGCGCCTGCGCTTTTCCTGCACCAGTTTGCCATTGCGATAGGTTCGTTCAACTGAACCTTCAAAAGCCAATTCGAAACTATCATCAATCAACCGCTGCCGCGCGAGCAGCAAGGCCGCATCCCAGGCCAGATCAAAGGCCCGCCCTGCCCCGCTCTGGCGAAAGGCATAAGCGGACTGCCGCGTCATCCCAACCGCCCCCGCCGCGCGCTCCACCAGCCCGCATTGTGCCAGAGCCTCAAGAAAGCCCCGCTGTCGCTCCACCGTCCAGCCATTGCCTTGGCGTGAGGGGGAGAGGGTGATGGGCTGCGTGGGGAGCGAGTCGTTTGCCATGTGGAAATAAGAACATAAAGTGATCTTTTTGTCAAGAGGGGTTTTCCTATAAATGCTTTTTTGCGACACTTGAGCCGCACCGTCACCCCGTGCTTAACACGGGGCTAGGCTAACCTTTGACAAGAGCCCTAGAAAGCCAAACCCCGTGTAAAGCACGGGGCGACGCAGGTGGGTGATGTCTGGTTGCGACAAGTTTTCGGTCGTTCGGGCAGACGGAGAGACGGCTCAGAACCAGACGTTCATTCATGTCTACCACGCGGCACTTAGCTCCCATATTGCCCCTGCTTTCTCGACTGTTATATGTCACTTTATGACAAACATTAGGTTCGCGGTGAGAAAAGACGCTCAGTTTTTGCCTGAAATCGAGCGATCATCCGGGGAGGCCTTTCGGCAAATTCCTGACCTTGCGTGGATTGCAGACGATGACGTTCAATCGGTCGAACGCCATGAGGATCTCATCCAGCGGGGTTCGGCGTGGGTCGCTGAAGCCGAGAATGGAGTCATCGTCGGCTTTCTCAACGCTGAAATCCTCAACGCTTCGTTTCATATTTGGCAGATGGCCGTTCATACAGATTATCAAAAACAAGGCATTGGGCAGAAGCTGGTTGAGGCCGCCAAGCATTTTGCATTCAGTCAGAAGCTGGCGCCCTTAAGCCTCACAACGTTCCGTAATGTAGTTTGGAACTAGCAGTTTTACCGCAAATTTGGCTTTCGTTTGATTGACGGCGAAGTGCCCGTTTGGCTGCAAAGCATCTTGGACGCGGAGGTAGCGGCGGGGCTTCCGCGCGATCAACGCTGTGCCATGATTTGCGAAGACCATTAAGGCCCGTCAGCAGCCCCAGTTTCGTCCGCTAACATCGACTGACGCCCCAAAACCTGCCTGTCCGGACTCCCCAACAAAGCTGCCACAACCTAGCTCTGCTCCCCCTCCCCCCGAAAATTCGCGGGGATCGGGCAATCACTACACACCCGATCATCGCACAGACGGCATAAGGTGCAGCGGTCCAGATCACTGGTTTCCATCGACGACAGCATTTTGTGCAACAGAGCCCCCAGCGTCTCTTGCTCCGCCTCACTCAACCCCATCATAAAGGGCCTGATCGCGGCGAGGCGTCCGACCATCAACGCTTCCCGCAGCGCCGCTCCTTCCTCCGTCAGATAAAGCGCAATCGCTCTTTTATCCTGCCCGCGCCGCCGCTCGACCAGCCCATCGGCCACAAGCCGATCAACCAGCCGCACTGATCCGGGATGAGAGAGGCCAAGGATGCGCCGCAATTGTTCGTTGGAGGGGCCAAAGCCATAGCCAATGACGACCAGCGCCGCGGGCGTTTCCCCGGCATGATTGAGGATATCCTGCCCCACCTCTTCGATGCGGTCGGCAACGGCAAGGGCAACAGTACCCAGGAGATTGGAGGTGCGGTCTATCATGCACCTCTCCCTATGTGCGGCCCGCACATTTTTCAACTTGACATTATATGTGCATCGCGCACATAATTAAATCCTTGGAAATGGAGAGCATCATGACCGCATCATCCCTCACCCCCGAACATCGCGATTTCTTCGAACGCTTCAAATCCTTTTGGGCCGCGCCCACCGGCGCTCGCGTCGCGGAGATCATCCGGCCTGATGCTAAGATCCACTTCACGGGTGGAGGCAGCTTTTCAGGGGCGGATTATATCGGCTTCATGCAGGCCATGCTGGACGCCAACCCCGAGATGAACGTGACTGCGCTCGATTGTGCAGGCGACGGTGAACGGCTCTATATTTTCTGGGAAACCTATAATGTGGTAGGCGGAGAGCCCCGCACCTTTGTGGGCGTCGATCGTTTTCGCATATTAGATGGCATGGCGATTGAGGAGCATATCATTTTCGATTCTGCGGTGCTTCAACCCTGATCCACCCCCTGTTACTTACACCATTGACAATCCAGTTGCTTTTCCAGACTGTTCTCCCAAGCCTTATCGGGAGAGGCAGGAGGCAAGAGGATGACTGAGGTTGATGTCTTGATCGTAGGTGCCGGAATTTCCGGCATTGGTGGCGCGGTTCACTTGAAGCAGAAATGCCCCGACAAGAGCTTTGTCATCCTGGAAGGCCGCGAACGACTCGGCGGGACTTGGGATCTGTTCAAATATCCCGGCATCCGGTCTGACTCTGACAT
>DLOX01000124.1 GCA_002478575.1 Sphingomonadales bacterium UBA7473
CCGATGATGTCATTCGACTGTTCGATCGAGCCGCAAGACCCATGCCCAAAAAGGGCGAGGTATTGGTTCGCCAAATGGCGAGCTCGATAAACCCCATCGATTGCCATCGTCGCCAAGGATATGGCCACAATGTGATGCGCCTGCGCGGCGCGCTTAAATTCCCGATCATTCTAGGCAATGATATTGCCGGTCAGATTGTCGCCGCGGGAGAAGGGGTGAGCGGCTTTGCTCCTGGCGATGCAGTGGTCGGCGTAAAGGCCCCATCCAGCCAAGGGAGCTTCGCAGACTATGTCACGGTCAAGGCCGACACTCTTATCGCCAAACCAGCGGAGCTCGATTTTGAACAAGCCGCTGCTCTGCCCTACACCTTCTTCACGGCTTGGTCCGCTCTCTCCAAGGAAGGCGGATTGAGCCGCGACACTGCCAAGGGCAAGCGCATCTTCATTCAGGGCGGCGCTGGTGGCGTAGGGTCAATGGCGGTCCAAATCGCAAAATATCTCGGCGCGGAGGTGATCGCCAGCTGTGGCGCAGGGAGCAAAGCACTGGTCCAATCGCTGGGCGCGGGAACCGTCTTTGACTATGCGTCGGAAGACTATGCAGAGGCAGTCAAGGATGTGGACATCGCCTTATGCACCGCCAATGCCGATGAAGAAGCAAAAATGCTCTCCATCCTCAAGCGCGGCGGGCGTTACGTCACGGTCATCCACCCCACCCTGGCGATGACCGATGAGTTTGGCGTTCTGAAAGGCTTTATAGCATCGAAGAAATTGTTGAAGGCAAAGAACAAGGCCCTAACGGCCGAGGGCAAGTCCATCGGCTGGGGCCTATTCCGAGCGGACGCCGACGCCGTCACCCTGTTCCGCGAGATGATTGCGGGCGGGCATTTGAAGCCCGTAATCGATCAAGTCTATCCATTTGAGCAGATAGCAGCGGCGATGGAACGGGTTGAATCTGGGAAGGCGAAGGGGAAAGTGGTGGTGAATTGGCAGGCTGAGTAGGGTTGGTGGTGTGACGGCTTTGTTGGGGGGGCGGAACGTCCGGTTTTGTGCGCGAATCCGCGATAGCGGACATTGCTATCGCTTGAAGTCGCTATCCACTCATCGTCTTTAAAGCCGTTCGAACGTGCTCGGCAAAAATACGCGCCCGTGTGGCGGGCTGGCGACCTGAAGGATAGATCGCCCAGAGATCAACCGAAGGCAGGCGATAGGCTTCGAGTTTGGCTTGCGCCAGATGGTTAGCAATCGCATCGCTCGCCGACCACTCGGACACGATGGCAAAGCCCAAGCCCGCGAATACAGCCTCACGGACACCCTCCAAGGCGCTGACCCTCAACCGCTGGGTCATACGAACCAGTTCGGTCTTTCCGTCTTTGGCAAAGATCCAGTCCAGTCCTCTCGGGGCATCGCCATAGGCAATGAACGGCAGCGCGGACAAATCGCCGGGCTTTTCCACAGGCCGTTGCGCCTCCCAGAACGCCCGCGCGCCAATCACCTGCCGCCGCCCCTCGGCAATAGGCGTGGCGACCATGCTGCTGTCGGCAAGTGCTCCAGCGCGAATGGCTACATCAATGCCTTCCTCGACAAGATCGATACGGCGATCATCAAGCACGAGGTCGAGATCAAGGCCGGGATGCGCCGCCATGAAGGACGGTAATGCGGGGATGATGTGTAACCGTGCGAAGGTCACGGGCGCGCAGATACGCAAACGCCCGGATAAAGCAGCATCGGCTCCCTTCGCAGAGGCCTCAGCTTCTTCGACAGCATCGAGCACTGCCTTGGCACGATCGTAAAAGGCACGCCCTGCATCGGTGAGTGCTAGGGCCCGTGTGGTGCGATTGACGAGGCGCACCCCAAGGCGCGTCTCAAGCTGGGCAATAGCTTTTGAAATGGCTGGCTGTCCTTGGCCAAGCACCCTCGCAGCAGCCGAAAAGCTGCCCGCTTCAACGACACGCACAAACTGCGCCATTGCACCCAGTCGATCCATATATTCTCCTTTGGAATGAATGTTATCGCTTTAGGCAGTCTTCTGCAATGACGAGCGATGGATCATATTCACTTCATCGACGGCACTCCGCCGCCAGATCAAGGAGAAGACCGATGACCAAGTTTGAACTCTACACCGTCGCCAATGCACCTGAAGGCTCACGCGACAAGCTCACCGAAGTAACCAAGGCGTGGGGTTTTACCCCCAAACTCCACGGGATGCTCGCTGAAAGCCCAGTGGCGCAGAAGGCATATGACCAGCTGTTCGGGTTGGTTGGTGAATCGACACTGACCGCTGTTGAGCAGCAGGTGGCCTATCAGGCGATCAATGTGCTCCATGAATGCGAATATTGCACCGCAGGCCATACCTATTTGTCACGCAGTGTGGGGGTGCCTGAGGATGTGATCCAAGCGCTGCGGAACAGCACACCGATTGCCGACCTCCGGTTGCAGGCGCTGCGCGTCTTTGCCGAAACGGTCGTCCGCGAAAGGGGCTTTGCAGGGGATGCGGCAATCGACGCTTTCATCGCCGCCGGGTTCACCCGCGCCAATGTGCTCGAAATCGTCACAGTCATCGCGACCAAGACGATCAGCAACTACACCAACCATCTGACCAAGACGCCGAAGGAAGACTTCATGGCCGATCCGTCGCTTGGGTGGGTCGCACCGCGCAACCGCGCCAAAGCGGCATAAGCGACGATTGGAGAGCGGCGTCGCAAGCTGCCGCTCTCCACTCCTTAGGAAGGATGTTGTCATGACCATGTTCATCGCCAGCCACAACCGCCTGACACAGCCCCGCCTTGTTGCGACCGCGCTGATAGCTGACCGGCTCGCGATGATCGCATGTCAGACGCTTGGCCGAACCACCAGCCCGCTTCTCCTCGGCATCATGCTGGCAATCGGGTTGGTGAATTGGCGACGGCATGGCGAGGCCACCATCCCTTCTCTTCCCCATTTTGACTGAGCGCGAACGTGCTCGCAACCGCAAAGGAATAGAAATATGAAAATCACCATATTGGGTCAGGGCGGGATGGGATCGCGTATGGCCAATCGTCTCGAAGCTGCTGGCTACACGGTCACCCGCTGGAACCGCACTAGCGCAGCCCAAACACCGCGACAGGCGGCAGCTGAAGCCGATATCATCATTGCCATGCTGCGCGATGACGAGGCGTCAAAGTCCGTTTGGACTGATACGGCGACGGGCGCAATCGGTGGAATGAAAGTAGGTGCCCTCGCGATCGAGAGCTCAACGCTGACCGTCGACTGGGTGCGTAAACTAGCAGAAGCCATGTCTGACGCAGGTCGCGACTTCATCGATGCTCCGGTTCTTGGATCGCGACCGCAAGCCGAAGCAGGCCAGCTTATCCATCTGATCGGCGGCGACCCGACGTTGGCTGAAAAAGCGAAACCTATACTGGCCGCGATGGGCGGCGCTCAGTTACATGCAGGGCCGGTCTCCAGCGGCGCGGCGCTGAAGCTCATTGCGAATACCTTGTTCGGCATTCAGGTCGTGGCGATGGCGGAGCTGATTGGACGCATGCCGGCACTTGGCCTTGATCCTACGGCCACGGTCGAACTGCTCGGCCAAACGCCACTGCTTAGTCCTGGCGCAAAAGGCGCTGCTGGCCTGATGCTGGCGGGTAAGCACGACCCGATGTTCCCGGTTGAACTCGTTGCCAAGGACTTCGGCTATGCGATTGGGGAGCAGCCCGCAGCGATGCCAGTTGCCGAAGCCACGCTTGGCGTGTTCCGGCATGCACAGAACAGGGGCCTCGGCGACAAAAACCTGACCGTCGTGTCAACGCTCTATTGATCGGCGCACATTGGGAAAGGACAATCTGATGAACGACAAAACAGAACTGGTTGCTGCGGCACTCAACAAGCTCCTCGCCGACAGCTTCGCACTCTACATCAAGACCAAGAATTTTCATTGGCATGTGACTGGACGGCATTTCCGCGACTATCACCTGTTGCTCGACGAACAGGCGACGCAAATTCTTGCCACAACGGATTTGATCGCGGAACGAGTGCGCAAACTTGGCGCGATGACAGTCCGGTCCGTCGGGCATATCGCTAGATTGGCATCGATTACCGACAACGATGCCGACAGTGTGTCAGCACCTGAGATGCTGGCGGAATTGCGCGCCGACAATCTGCGCCTGATCGACGACTTAAAACTCGCCAAGCGCATTGCCGACGATGCGGGAGACAATGCTAGCTCCGCCGTGATCGATAACTGGACCGACGAAGCCGAACAGCGCGCATGGTTCCTGCTCGAAGCGGCGGGGTCGGACTGACAGTGAGCGGCGCTTATCATTGAACGAAGGACGGGTTTCGAGCGGCATCCGTAGCTGGACCAACGTCCGAAATCTCGTAGCAACCAGCCAGATCACCTCCAACCCCTTGAAATGTAGGAAAAGTTCTGAGACACCCAACCCTGCTCTTTGAACTTGTTGATCCATCCTTCAAATTCAGAAGCCCAGAACTCATCCCAGAAAGCCACTAAGGTAACATAAGGTGACAGAAATCATCCTGTCAGCTGTATAACTTTGTCACCTTAAGCGACCTTCGGGCTGAGCCGCCGCTACTTCAGCCAAGGCCTGGGGCTTGGTTTAAGCGAAGCGAGCACAAGCTTGATTCGCGGCCATTTCACCTCACCTTTGATCAAATTGCGCATCAGCAGCAGAATGGCAGTAGGGCCAACGCCCTCAAAATCTTTGGGTTGATCCTGCCCCCACATCCATGTGCTGCCGCGCGTGAAGCGGGAATATCGGGTGGGCTGATGCGCGTCGCATTTGTCGCCATCGGCATAATGTTCCATCAGCGCGCCATGGGGATCGCGCCAATAGTCAAAAATCTGGCTGCCATAATAATGCCGCCCAATGCCCCAGCCATGCTTCCAGCCGCCAGCTTTCAGCACTTGCTGCCCTTGCCCAACCGCATCGGCGTCAGCAACCTCATAGGCGCTGTGCATGTAAAGGCTCCCAATGCCGCCCGCGATCGCGACTGTATGATGGTCGGCTGGCGTGTCGCCCAAATCAAGGCGACAAAAGGCAAGGTTTACGCTGCCATCGGCAAGGATTTGCGCATCGCTTGCGATGATGCCGACATGGCGCATCCACCAATCCATCGTTCGATCAAAATCGGTGCATTGGAGCACGACATGGCCGAGACCAATGACGCGCGCGGGCTCAAGCGGCGGGCGCATAGGGGCATTTGCCCGAACAGGCGCGAAAGCTTGGCCCGCAGCCCCGCCTTCCTTGCCAGATGTCAAGGCCCGGCCCCAGATGAAGTCCACTT
>DLOX01000193.1 GCA_002478575.1 Sphingomonadales bacterium UBA7473
CATTTCCTTTTCCAGCAACACTTTATCATTCGCATCATAAATGCGCAGCCATACATTTTCAGTGGCTGTTAGAACCACTTCTCCGGTTGGCTGAGCTGGGGTTGCGGGCGTTGACGATTGTGCAGGCACCACTTCTTGTTCAGGTTCGACAGGCGCTTCGGCAATAGTTTCGGGCGCGCGTTCCATGCCCCAAGGGCTGAACCAAATAAAATAGGCAGAAACGAGCGCGAGACCGATTAATGCCGCAGTAATTGCCAAAGTGCGGCTGGGCACAGGTCCGCGAATACCTTCTTCGATGAATGAGGGCTCATAGCGATCCTCAGGCGGCTGTTGGCCCATTTCAACTTTCAAACTGTTGGCCAATTCCTTGTCGTCAGCGCCGACAACTTTCGCAAAGGACTTGACGAAACCAACCGCATAGGTGGGCGAGGGCAAAGCCGCATAGTCGCCGCTTTCGATGGCGGTCAGATGTCGAAGCGGGATACGCGTCTTTGAGGCTACGTCGCTTAAATCGAGACCAGCGGCCAACCGCGCAGCGCGCAGCCTGTCTCCAACACGTTCAGGGAAAAGTTGACCATCAGCAGTTTCGTCCGACATTACTCACACTCCAGACCCCCGTATTTTTCGGGCTTTCTTTCAACCTATTGTCGATAAGTCAACGCCGGATTTATCGTATTTGGTATCCCGTCGTAACTTTACCAAATCTCGATTGCGCTTATATTTCAATGGCTTTTTCTTTTGCCCACTCTGTCAGCTTTGATCGAAGACTGGCAGGCGGGCTCACTAGCCACTCCTGCATTTGCGTTTGAATGTCTGCCGCATGCGCCGAACGGATCATCGCTTTCAACGGGCCAACGGCCGCTGGAGTTACTGACAACCGGTCAATGCCTAAGCCGATAAGCGCCAAGGCTTCCAAGGTGCGTCCCCCCATCTCGCCGCAAACCGCGACTGGGACTTTTGCCGCTTGAGCTTCCTTGAGCACGCGACGGATGAAGCGCAGGATTGCGGGACTGAGCCAATCATAACGCTCTGCAAGCTTAGGATTGGCTCGATCCGCTGCGAATAGGAATTGCGTTAAGTCATTGGTGCCAATCGAAAGAAAATCGAGCTTGGGCAGGATCATGTCCAAGCACTCGGCAAGCGCCGGTACTTCTAGCATTGCCCCATAACGAATGCGCGAGGGGCCTTGGCGACCTTGCCCCGCCATCCAGGCGCGCTGCTTTTCAAACAAAGCTTGGGCCTGATCAAATTCCCAAGGTTCAGAAACCATCGGGAACATGACGTGAAGCGTGCGGCCAGCAGAAGCTTCCAGCAACGCCCGGGCTTGCGCTTTCATCAGGCCTTCGCGTTCCAGTGCGAGCCGAAGTGCGCGCCAGCCCATCGCTGGATTTTCTTCTTCGGTATCTTCAGTGCGCAAATAGGGCAGGGCCTTATCCCCGCCGATATCAACCGTGCGGAAGATGACCGGCTTGTCACCCGCTGCGTCCATAACATCGCGATAGAGGCGCTGCTGCCGCTCCCGCTGAGGCATGGTGGCGGAGACGAGAAATTGGAATTCAGTGCGGAAAAGCCCAATACCATCTGCGCCCGTAAGCTCAATGGCAGACACATCATCGCGAAGACCAGCGTTGCACATTACCGTGATGCGTGTGCCATCTTTGGTGATCGGCTTTTCACCCTTGAGCGCTGCATAAGCCGCACGGCGTTTCTGGCTAACGGTAAGCTTCGTGTCGAAGGCTTCCTCCATTGCCGGAGTAGGCCGAATGAATGCGCTGCCTTGGGTGCCATCGAGCAGGATTGCATCGCCCTCCGCAATCGTGCGCCGCACATGCGCAACGCGGCCCAGCACAGGAACGCCCATGGCGCGTGCAACAATTGTTACGTGCGCCGTGAGGGACCCTTCCTCTAAGATCACACCTTTCAACCGCCGCCGATCATATTCCAGCAGTTCGGCAGGCCCCAAGTTGCGCGCAATCAGGATCGCATCCTGCCGCAAGCCCGATTGCGCGGCGGACCCCAATTGGCCAGAAACGATGCGGATCAAGCGATTGGACATGTCCTCAAGATCGTGCATCCGCTCAGCAAGCAAGGGATCGTCAATCTGCCGCATCCGCATGCGCGTACGTTGCTGGACGCGTTCGATGGCTGCTTCTGCTGTAAGCCCGCTATCAATCGCTTCGTTGATGCGTCGCCGCCATCCTTCATCATAGGCGAACATTTTATACATCTCGAGGATTTCGCGATGTTCGCCCTCCACACCAAATTCAGCTTCGGACGCCATGCGCTCAATTTGTTCGCGCATTTTATCAAAGGCTGCATAGACCCGGTGCCGCTCGGCCTCTGTGTCTTCGGCAACGGTATGTTCGATGGCGACACGCGGTTGGTGGAAAACTGCAAAGCCGTGCGCCATGCCTTCCACAAGTTTCAGGCCTGTGAGCGTCACGGCGTTGGTTGCGATAATCTTCGATCCGCGCTTCACCGCGTCGTCAATCAGCCCGGCATTGGCGATGAGTTCAGAGACGACCATTGCGACTGTTTGAAGCGCCTCAATCTCAACCTCTTCATATTTGCGCGGTTCAACATGCTGCACGCAGAGCACACCAACGGCGTCTTCCCGGCGGATGATGGGGACGCCAGCAAAGCTGTGGAACAGATCTTCACCCGTTTCCGGGCGATAGGCAAAGTCCGGATGGCTGGTCGCTTCATCAAGGTTTAGCGTCGAGATTTGCTCCGCAATTGTGCCGACCAAGCCTTCGCCCAAGGCCAGCTTTGTAACATGCACGGCTTCTTGCTTCAGACCTCGGGTTGCATAAAGTTCAAGCACGCCATCACGCCGCAAATAGATGGAGCAGACTTCGCTCCCCAACACTTCGCCGACGACTTGAACCACCTGATTAAGCTTCGCCTGCGCATTGGATCGTGAAGCCATCACCTCATGAAGGCGGCTGAGGATTTCGCGGGCGGATGTAGCGGCAGGGACTGGCATGGACATCCGCTAACAGATTGTTGCGGCGCTTTCCATTGGCGAGTTGCAAAGGGTTGCTTGTCAGGCTATTCGAAACATATATGGAACATGCGCCCGCGCCTCTGCGTAAGATCATCCATATTGATATGGACGCTTTTTTTGCGTCTTGTGAGCAGCGGGATTTTCCTGAGCTGCGCGGTAAACCAGTTGCGGTCGGTGGGGCATCAGAACGGGGGGTAGTCGCAGCTGCCAGCTATGAAGCACGGCGGTTTGGGGTGCGCTCAGCAATGCCAGGATCCCAAGCGCGGCGGCTTTGCCCCGATCTCATCTTCGTGCCGCATCGCTTCGATGTGTATCGGGCGGTTTCCAATCAGATCAGGGAGATTTTCTTAAGCTGGACGCCGCTTGTGCAGCCTCTCTCGCTTGATGAAGCCTATCTGGATGTAACGGACAATCTTAAAGGTGAGCCATCCGCCACACGCATTGCCGAGGCGATCCGAGCAGAAATTTTTGAGCGCACCAGTCTGACCGCTTCAGCGGGTGTATCCTACAATAAGTTTCTCGCCAAAATCGCTTCCGACATGAATAAGCCCAATGGCCGATATGTGATTACGCCAGCTCAGGGCGAAGAGTTCGTATCGGGACTGCCTGTGCGAAAGTTCCACGGCGTTGGCCCAGCGACGGCGGCCAAAATGGAGCGGCTGGGGCTTATCACCGGTGCTGACATCCGCTCCAAAGATCGAACGTTTTTGGAAAAGCACTTCGGCAAGAGCGGCGGATATTATTACCATGTCTCTCGCGGCATCGACAATCGCGCGGTCAACCCCAATCAGGAGCGCAAAAGCATCGGGTCCGAAACCACCTTTGGAGACAGCCTCCGCGATGAAGCAGCGTGTATGGAAGCGCTTAGGCCCTTGATCGCATCCGTCGCAGCCTTCTGCGCCAAGCGCGAGACGGGTGGGCGGACTGTGACGCTAAAGCTCAGATATGATGGCTTCAAAACCGTAACGCGCAGCCGGACAATGACAAAAGTGCTGTGCGAGGCTGGGGAGATTGAAGCTGTTATAGCAGCGTTGCTTGGCGGTCTGATGCCGCTTTCAAAAGGTGTGCGGTTGTTGGGAGTGACACTCCACAATCTCGGTGTGCCAGCGGAGGGGGATGAGTTGTTGTTGTGAGTGACTAAGCTCGCTCAGCAGCAAACAGATAGTTGAGTGTCATATCCCCTGAGAGCACAAAGCCCTTCGTCGGGTTGAACGACAGCCCCTGCTTGTCGGTAACGCGCAAACCGGCCTCAATACAAAGTGCCTCAAGTTCATCCGGCGTCAGAAACGCATCCCAATCATGGGTGCCTTTAGGGATTTGGCCCATGCCTTCGCCAACGGTGATCAGGGCAAGGCGGGAGAGGGGAGTGCGGTTGGGGGTCGAGAGGATCATCAGGCCGCCGGGTGCAAGCCGACCCGCCAAAGCGCGGATGAAGGCTGCGGGGTCCTCGACATGCTCGACCACTTCCATGGATGTTACCAGATCAAACTGGCCGTCCATCGTCGCAACATCGGCACAGACATAGCGAGCGGTTAGGCCTTGCGCATCGGCATGGGCTTGAGCGACTGCAACATTTTCCGGCGCTGCATCGACGCCCGTGACTTGCCCACCCATCCGCGCCAAAGCTTCGGTCATCAATCCGCCGCCGCAGCCGACGTCCAGCACGGTCTTACCAGCCAGCGGAAAGCGGTCAGAGTTGCTCTTGGTCCAATGGCCATTGATCATGGCCCGCACAAAGCCAAGCCGCACAGGGTTCAGCTTGTGAAGCATGGCGGAGCTGCCCTTGGGATTCCACCAATCCTCTGCCAGTGCACCGAAATGCGCAGCTTCATTGGGCTTTATGGTCGCGACGCTCACGTGATTAGCCGGGTCGCGCATTGACGAGGCGGTAGAAAATGCCGCCTTCATCATTGCCGGTTAGCTGCAAGGTGCCGCTGACGATGGTGGGATTGTTCGTCTCCACCTTGAACGGCACCGAGGATTTAATCTCGACAAACTGGTTTGGCATGGCGTGGGTGTGGAAGGGGCAGCCGGGCGGATAGCCAAGCAGCACGAAATGCGTTTGCTTCGCCGTGTTCTGGAGCGGCATCATATAGCCCGCGACCTTGATCGTTTTGCCATTGAGCGCCTGCACGCCCGCTGGAAATCCGGGCTTTGAATAGATGATCATGGTCTTTGGATCTTTGCGATCAATGACCTTTGTGGATTCCAAAAGCTTCCAGCTTACTCCGCCTTTGGGCGTTGCCGCTGGCACCCACACATCTTTCACTGGCGGCTTGGGTGCGGCTTTGCCTTCGCGCACCGCGCTGGCTGGACTTGCGATCAGCAAAAGCGAGGCAAAGGCAAATAGCGACTTCTTCATGATCAGCTCCATTATGCAGCGCGGGCGAGGATTTGAGTGAGGTCCACGCGGAACAATCTAATGGCGGGGATGAGCGCTGCCAATATGCCAATCCCTAATACGGCGCCAATGATGGCCAGTTCGGCCGGGTGGAAGGCAAAGGCGTTCAAGCCCAATTCTTGAAGGCGGGGGGAGGTCGCCGCGGCAGCAGCAATTACCCCGTGGCCGAGGAGCACGCCAAGGATCGCACCCAGAGCAGCCGTCAACAGCCCTTCCACAAGGATTGTGCCAAAGATGCTGCCTTTGGTGGCACCCATCACGCGCAGCAGCGCCAGATCCTTTTCCCGTGCATCCAGCGCGTTCAAGAGCGCGACAAAGATCGCCAAGCCGCCAGTAAAGGCAATCAGCCAGCCCAGCATTTCAATCGCATCCAGTCCTACGCCGAGGAAGGACAACAGTCGGGTCGTTTCTATCGCTGGCACAGCAGCTTGCATCCCTGCCTGAGCATTGATGAGGCTGGGAACGCTGACAGCGCCCATCGCATTGCGATACTTGACCAGCAGCGCAGTGACGTCGGCCTGCATCTCTGTGCGTTCACCGCCGGTTGCGAGATCATTTAAGTCTGGTTTTGCCTCTTCGGCATGATCATGGCCCTCTTCATGGGAATGTGCTTCGCCATCCTTATGTTCAGCATCATGGTCATGCTCGATGCCATGCATATGCCAAACAGTCGGAACGGAAACGATGATCAGGCGGTCGACTACAGTGCCGGTCGGCTTGAGGATCCCAACCGTTGTCATCGGGTCATGTTCATGCTGGCCTGCGCCTTCGCCGCTGCCAAGGCCATGGCTGCCCACAAACTGCTGGCCAAGCGTTGCACCTGTCACCCGCGCAACGTCCGCACCGATCAGAGCTTCGCCTTCCTTCATGTTCATCTTGCCGGACGCAAGCGTGGCGCCGTACAAATCAAGATAAGCGGGCTCGGTTCCAACGATCCGGAAACCTCGGAAATTATCACCCAAAGCCAAGGGGATGACTTGCGCGACCGAAGGGTTGCGGCGCAGCAAGTCGACTGTGCCTGCTGGGATATTCCCCGTCGGCGCATCGACCTGATAAATGCTTGATAGGATCAATTGCAGCGGAGAACCCTTCGCGCCGACCACCAAATCAATGCCGCGGGCATCTTTCTCAATCCGGGTCCCCAGCTGAGTTGAGACCGTCACCAGAATAATCAGGGTCGCTGTCGCTAGCCCCAACAAGATTATGTTGAGCAAGGTCGTGAAAGGGCGATCCCGAAGATAGGCGATAGAAAGGCGCACCATATCAGGCGGCCTTCTGAAGCGTCATGCTGTTCGGCAGATAGGCCTTCAGCCGCTGATCATGGGTTGCGATGAGGAGGGTCGCCCCTTCTTCTTCGGCGCGGTCCAGCAACAGCTTTGCGACGATCTCTGCATTATGATCATCCAAAGCCGACGTCGGTTCGTCGGCCACAATCAAGCGCGGCTTACCAACCAAAGCGCGAGCAATCGCTGCCCGCTGGGCCTCGCCTTGGCTCAATTGGCGCGGGCGAGCATCGGCACGATGTGTGATCCCAACTGCATCGATTAATCCATTGATTTTGCTGTCATCAACGCTGCCAGTGGCAAGGAGTTGCGCCAGTCGCAAATTATCTCGCACAGAAAGTGCGGATATTAGCCTAAGAGTTTGAAAAATAATGCCTGTTGTCCGTCTCCGAAGGTCGTCTCGGCCCGCGCCGGGAAGTGAGGCCATATCTTCACCGCAGATGGAAACGCTGCCTTTGTCTGGCGTCGCCAAGCCGGTTAGCAAATTGATCAAGCTGGTCTTTCCAACCCCGGATGCGCCCAGCAACAACAGATGCTCGCCTGCTTTCTGGGCGAAGGACAGATCACCGATGATGGTCCGCCCGCCTATGGCATAGTGCAGATTGGCTACAGCGGTAACGGTGGGCGCTGGCGCGTCCATCATATATCCTTAGCTTTGGGGTTTAGCTTGCAGGTTGATCGGTTTTGGCAGCGCTAGCCGCTTGTGCCTTTTCAGCCTCCGCCTTTTTGGGTTCGGCTTTTGGCTCCACCTTTGGCGCAGGCAAGCTATCCATATCGCTGCGTGCAATGGTCTGCGATTCAACCGGCTGGTCGACTGGCGTTGGCGTTTCAGCGCTGTCGCTTGATGGGCGATGCGCGAACGCAGCAAAGGGTGAAAAGCGGCCGCCGAACATCCCGTCCATGTCACAGGCCAACACCGGTGTGGTAGGGATCAAAAGGGCCAAAGCGGAAAGTGCGAATCCAAAACGCATGAGCGTCACTCCTACAGACGTAGGAGGATACAGAGTCACATGCTCCCTGCCAAGGATTAACTGTGGCGCCTATTGCTCCAGCCGGATCAGCAAGCGCCAGTTGGTCACATGAGCAGCAATTAGCACCAAACTGCCAAGCACGGTAAAGGCTGTTCCCATATTGCCGACTTCTTCAAAAGCGACGCCAAGCAACAGGCCAATCAAGCCCATGCCACCGGCCATCAAGGGGCCAGTCAAGCTATGACGGCGCTTTCCGCTGAGCAGAGCCAGCAGGCTCGTTGGAATGGCGATGCCAAGGAAGACGACGTGAAACAGGCCATGAAGCCCAAGCCAAGCCGTCCCGCCGGGCATCATCACCAAGAAGACGGGGAGGACAAGGCAATGGGCCAAGCAAACGCCGGACGCGCCAATTGCAAATCCATCCAGAAAATTATGCCGCATCCTGATCTTCCCCAATGGAAAACGAATCACCAAAAGTGCAATGGCGATCTTCGTTGTGAAGCGCAATGATATAATGTAACACTGGTCTATATTTCTGATGTGCGAGGCTGTGAAGCGTCAAATCCTTCTGTTAAGCGCCAATCAACGAAATTCTAGGAGAGCCGACACATGACCGATTTCGCGCCCGTTAAAGGCATGAGCCGTGAAGCCATTGAAGCGCTGATCACGGATGTACTGGCCGAAGCGACGCTGGATGAGAAAATCGGCATGATGTCAGGCAAAGGCTTTTTCGCGGCCTATAAGGAAGATGGCGGGTTATGGGCAGCGCGGCCCTATCGCGCAGGCGGCGGGATCGAACGGCTGGGGATCGAGCCATTCTATTTCACCGATGGCCCACGCGGCGTGGCGCGGGGCAATTCGACTTGCTTTCCTTGCACAATGGCCCGCGGCGCGAGCTTTGACGCTGATCTTGAACTCCGCGTCGGTGAAGTAATGGGGATTGAAGCGCGGGCGCAGGGATGCACATTGTCTGGCGCGGTCTGCTTCAATTTGCTGCGCCATCCGGCTTGGGGTCGGGCGCAGGAAACCTATGGCGAAGATAGTTATCATCTGGGTGTGATGGGCACTGCGCTTGGCACGGGAATCCAAAACCATAATGTCTGTGCGACAGTGAAGCATTATGCGCTTAACAGCATGGAAAATGCCCGGTTCAAGGTTGACGTGCAAATCGACGAGCGCGCCCTTCACGAAGTCTATCTGCCCCATTTCAAAATGGCGCTGGATGCGGGCGTTGCCAGCGTAATGAGCGCCTACAACAAGATGAATGGCGAATATGCGGGGCAAAACCGCGAGTTGTTGACCGATATTTTGCGCGGAGAATGGGGCTTTGATGGCTTTGTTCACAGTGATTGGGTGATGGGCGTTTACAAGCCCTATGGCGCAGCGGCTGGGCTGGATGTTGAAAACCCTGAGCCCTTGGTCTTTGGCGAGAAGTTGAAGAAAGCCGTCGAAGAGGGCCAGATCGAACCGCAAGTGATTGATCAGGCCTGCCGCCGAATATTGCGCGTCTATTATCGCTTTGCCTGTGCAGAGGACCCGCTGCCTGCCTATGGGATGGAGCTGGTAGCGCAATCGTCGCACGTTGCAATTGCTTTAGAAGCGGCAGAAAAGTCAGCCGTTTTGCTCACCAATGATGGCGTGTTGCCGCTGGATCGAACGAAGATCGGCAGAGTCGCTGTGCTCGGGCGCTTGGCCGATATGGAAAATACTGGCGACAATGGCTCCAGCCGTGTGCGTCCGCCTTATGTCGTGACGCCGCTTGCAGGGCTTCGAACGATGCTTGGTGATGCTGCCGTTGTGACGGGTGATGAAAGCGATCTTGCGGGCGCACAGGCTGCTGCAGCCTCCGCTAACGTCGCCATTGTCGTTGCGGGCAATACGGCGAGGGAAGAAGGCGAATATATCCCCGGCGATATTTCGCTTGGCCAAGTCGATACGCCTGGCGCGCGCGGAGCGATTGGCGGGGATCGAGATGATCTGGGACTTCCTGCGGATCAATTGGCGCTGATCGATGCTGCACTGGCTTCAGGCAAGCCGGTTATCGTCGTTTTGGTCGCGGGCTCAGCCGTAATGGTGGAGGGCTGGTATGATCGAGCAAATGCGATCCTCCAGACCTTCTATTCCGGTATGGAAGGCGGCACGGCGCTTGCGCGGCTGTTATTTGGTGAGGTTTCGCCATCGGGGAAATTGCCTTTCACCGTCGCCAGTGACCCCGCGCATTACCCGCATTTTGACAAGGATGCAGACAGCATTGTCTACGATCAATGGCATGGCTACGCCAAATTTGAGCGGGACCAAAGAAGTGCACGCTTCGCGTTCGGCCATGGCCTCAGCTATTCGAGCTTCACCTATCGCGCACTATCGGCCCGAGTTGAACAGGGCGAATTGCGAGCGTCAGTCGCGGTGACTAACAGTGGGAAGGTTCAAGCGACCGAAGTGGTTCAGCTTTACGTTGGTGCACCAGGCGTCGTCGCAGAGCGGCATTTGAAGTCGCTTCAAGGCTTTGAACGCGTTGACCTTGCGCCCGGTGAGACGCAGATCGTGCGCTTCGCCATTCCGCTCGATCGTCTGCGCTGGCGCGATCCAGCGGCGCATGATTGGAAGCTGGAATACGGCACTTACCGCGTGATGGCGGGCGGCGCGTCTGACAGGCTGATCGAAACGACCGTCCGCCTGTAATGCGCTGACGGTCGCGTCGGGATTGCAAACTTAGGAAATTGCTCCCACCGCGCGACCAGCCGTTCCAAAATGGCCAAGGACAATGTCTAGCTGTTCCCGCGTATGTTCAGCGCACAACGAACAACGCAGGAGGAACGTGCCAGGCGGCGTCGCAGGAGGACGTGCCACGTTCACATAGACGCCGAGGTCAATCATCTTATCCCACATCGCAATGGCTTGGCCTTGGTCGGCAAGCATCACTGAGATAATCCCGCTTTCCGGCTCCTTCGTACCAAGCGTGAAGCCCATCTTCGTTAGGCTTCCGTGGAGATAGCGGATATTTTCCCACAAATGCTGGCGCTTATTGTGAGCATGCATCAGCTTGCGGATGGAGGTTGCTGCTGTCGCGACAACGCTTGGCGGCAACGAGGCCGTGAACATATAGGCGCGGCAGGCGAAGCGCAGGATGTCAAACTTAGGATGGTTTGACACGACAAAGCCACCAACGGTGCCGACCGATTTTGAGAAGGTGCCGACGATGAAGTCAATTTGCCCATCAAGGCCCTGCGCTTCGTAAACGCCCCGGCCATTCGGTCCATAAAAGCCCATCGAATGCGCTTCATCGACCAAAACCATCGCGCCATATTTTTTGGCAACGGCGACCATCTCAACCAGCGGTGCAATATCGCCAAGCATTGAATAGACGCCTTCAAGCACAACCAGCTTGCCTTTGTCCGCAGGCAGCTTGGAAAGCTTCAGCTCCAAATGCTCGACATTATTGTGGCGGAAGCGGACGACATGACGCTGACCCAGGAAACAGCCGTCATAGATGGAGGCATGGCTGTCGATGTCGAGAATGACATAATCATCTTTGCCAACCAGCGCCGATACAAAGCCCAAATTTGCCTGATATCCTGTCGAAAACACCATGGCATGTTTGGTGTCGTAAAACTCTTTCAGCGCATTTTCAGCATCGACATGATCCGCAAAAGTGCCGTTCAAGCAGCGGCTGCCATTGGTGCCTGATCCATAGGTTTCAAGCGCGCGTTTGCCCGCATCAATCACGTCGGGATCGAAGGTCATGCCCATATAATTATAGGTGCCGAGCAAGATCGTCGGCTTGCCTTTGATGACAGCTTCGGTTGGCGAAAGCACTTTTTCCATCACGATCCCGATGGGATCACGGAAACCCGCGTCTAACAGCCCCTGCTTTTCGGCGATAATCGGGTCAAACTTGTCGAACAAATCAATCATGCAACGTCCTTAACGCTTTCGTGGCGCTATTCCAGTGGAATAAGGCAGGAACGCGGCAACACTTGGCAAAGGACCCAGAGTGATGCACTGTTCTCCCCATAAAAATCGATAGGGCGCTTTTGTTGAAAAGAGAAGGAAGGCGGGGGGATGAGTGAGGAAACCAAACCAGTGGTCAAGCCGTTGGTGCCTAACGCGGTGCATCTGGTTCGCACCACGCAACAGATTAATGTTTCGCTCAGCCAGATGGCTGATCAGAAAGCGTCTATCCTTATGGGCGCGACCTTTGTGGTGTTCACCATTTCAGTTGGCCAAGCGAGCCGAGAAGGCGTGACTTTTGGCATCATGGTTCTGGCCTTTTTCTCATTCCTGTCGGCCATGCTCGCGGTGTTTGCGATCCTTCCATCGGTGAATGCCAAGCCCAATGACAATCCCAATCTCCTCTTCTTTGGGACTTTCACTCAAATGAGCGAGACCGAATTTGCCGATGCCCTGTTGGATCAAATGCGCAGTGATGAGGATATGTATCGCATCATGCTCCGTGATGTTTATCAAAACGGCCAAGTGCTTCAGCGTAAGAAGTATAAATATCTGGGCTTTGCCTATCGGACCTTTTTGGCAGGACTGGTGCTGACCATATTGACGCTGATCGTTGAACGGATGATTGGGTAGGCGCTAACCTCTTACAAAGCGCGCTGCCACTTCGACATGGGTTGACCAGCGAAACTGCCCCACCGGGCGGATCCAATCGATACGATACCCGCCATCGACCAAGATCTTGGCATCCCGGGCAAAGGTCGCGGGGTTGCAGGAAATGCTAGCGATCACGGGCACGCTGCTTGCCGCCAATTGGTCGCATTGCTCCTTGGCACCGGTGCGGGGCGGATCGATGATCACAGCGTCAAAGCGATTAAGCTCCTGCGATGTCAGCGGGCGACGGAAGAGGTCCCGGTGTTCGGACGAAACAAGACGGCCAGTTCGATTGGCGGCTTGTTGTAAGGCGATGATCGCGTCTCGCGCACCCTCGACTGCGTGGACTTTGGTGCCGCAAGCGAAGGTGAAAGTGCCAAGACCTGCAAAAAGATCAGCGACTTGGCTGGCCGAACCGATGGCGTCCTTGGCCGCTGTGACAAGAGCCGCTTCACCATCGGGCGTAGCCTGCAAAAAGGCTGCTCCGGGCAAAGGCACTGCGACGCCGCCGAAGCTGACCGTGACCGGCTCTGGTTCATGCCGCGCCTCCGCGCCAAAGCCTTCATCGATCGACAGCCGCGCGATCCTGTGCTCCGCCGCAAAATCGGAGATTGCCTCGATCGCCGCCAGCCCCTCGGCCTGAACACCACTTATCATCAGATCTATGCCTTGATCAGCGACGGTCATGCGAATGTCTGCAGGCCGTTTGTCTTTCATCAAGGCGGGGAGCAGCTTTTTGAGCGGCGCAATGAGCGCAAAGAGGCGAGGGTCCATCACGGGGCACATGGACAAATTGACGAGCGTATGGCTGCGCCCTTCTGCAAAGCCAATGCTGGCAAGTTTGCCTGACCGCAGCGCGCGCAGCGCCACGCGCCGCCTGCTTCCCGCTGGGGACAGATGGGGAGGGGTGATTTGGGGCAGCGCCAAGCCTTGCGCTGACAGGGCTGAAGTGATCCGGTCAGAGATGAAGGCTGAATATGTGGCATCATTGACATGCTGAAGCTGGCACCCACCGCAGCGGCCATAATGGGTGCATGGTGGGGCTTGGCGATTGGGACCAGCGGTTAAGCTGCCATCGTCATTGAGCGCATCACCGGGCACACCGCCCGGCACAAATGTGCCGTCTGCGGTAAGGCCGTCGCCTTTTGCGGCAAGTCCGATGATGGGGCTGGTCATGATAAGACTTTCGGCAATGCAGTGATAAGGTCTTCCGCGATCAGGCCCGCACCAGCCTCAATCGCCGCAGCCCGGTGGATGAGTGCGGCGAGGTTGGCCGCATTTCTGTGACCGTAAACCTGGGACTTGCTGAGTAAAGCCCCGGCAAGTCCTGCCAGTACATCGCCTGTGCCAGCGCTAGCGAGCCAACTTGGCGCGGGCGGCGGCACGAAGACTTGGCCGTCGGGGTTGGCGACGATTGTATCGGCGCCCTTATGGAGGACCAAGGCATTGGTCGCGACAGCAGCTTCGCGTGTTCGATCAACCTTACTGCCAGTCGATGCCCCGAACAACCGATCAAATTCCGCAGCATGTGGCGTCAGGATCGCAGCGCCGCATCGGTTGTTGAGGGCATCCAACCCAATATCAGCCAAATGCCAAAGCGCATCGGCATCCAGCACGAGGTTTAGGTCGCTGGCCAGAAACCGTTCAACCAGTTGGAGAGCTTCGCTGCTCCTCCCAAGTCCGGGGCCAATGACCAAAGTTTCGAAGCGGCCGTCACTGAACAGGTCTTCAAGTGGACGCTGAACCAGCGACGCCATTCGATTGGGTATTTGGGTGTCGGTTGCCAGTGCCACATATCCGCCAATGCGAGCTGCAGCTTCGGCGGCCAATTGGGCCGCTCCCGGCATCTCTCCCTGTACGATAGCAACGGCTCGGTCATATTTATGCTGGTGCGGGTAGGGAGCTAGCGGCGGGAGGGTGGGCGAAAGCACATGCGCTTTGCTCTCAACCGGCACACCGATATCGAGGCATCTGACGATCCCGCAGCTGGACGCCGAGGGCTGAAGCACATGGGCCGGTTTCAAAGCACCGAGCGCCAGCGTCAGGTCAAATCCTTCCTGCACGCTTTCAGTGCCCATCCAAGCGCCATCATCCGTGCCAACGCCGCTTGGCAGATCAACTGCGATGCGAAAATTGGCGAAGCGGGCAAGCTGGCCTAGCGGTGCCGCGACTCCATGCTCCAGATCGCGCTTCAGGCCTGTGCCGAACAGGCAATCAACCAACAAAGGCGCCGGTTCTGCTTCCGCGAGTGCTTCAATTGGGCCATCCCAAGCTGCTCGCGCTTTGATCGCGGCGGGGGTTCGAGGTTCGCGGATAGCCGCGACCCGAACTTGCGCCCCGCGAGCCTTCAAATGGCGCGCAGCGACATAACCATCGCCGCCATTATTCCCGGGTCCGCAAAGGATCAGGATCGGTTGCCCGCCACCATAGCGCCAGACGGCCTCAGCAACTGCCGCACCTGCGCGTTCCATCAATTCGTCCACGCTTACGCCAGTCGTCATCACTGCCTCTTCAGCAGCGCGCATTTCAGATGCGGTCAGGATCGGGCCGGGGGGCGGGGTCATGGGGGATGGGGTTAGGGGAAGTTCGTCTAAATG
>DLOX01000026.1 GCA_002478575.1 Sphingomonadales bacterium UBA7473
CCCGGATCGGGGTCCGGGACGACAGCGAGGTAAATTTGGCGCACGGCGCTCTAGTCTTGCTCGTTTTCGCGGGCTAAGCTAGCCGCACGGTCGCACCCGCATTTTTCTTTTGGCTCTACAGGGAAGCGACCCATGACCGTCTCCATCCGCGAATCTGACATCATCGAAAGCGTGGCCGACGCGCTGCAGTATATCTCTTATTTTCACCCGATGGATTATATCCGAGCGCTGGGCGATGCCTATGAGAAGGAGCAGGGCCCAGCCGCGAAGGATGCGATTGCGCAAATCCTGACCAACAGCCGGATGTGCGCCGAGGGACATCGGCCGATCTGCCAAGATACCGGCATTGTGACGGTCATCGTCAAATGGGGCCAAAATTGCGTGCTCGATTCAAGCCGCAGCTTGCAGGAAGTGATCGATGAAGGCGTTCGCCGCGCTTATCTTCATCCTGAGAATAAGCTTCGCGCGTCCATCCTTGCCGATCCCGCCTTCACCCGCGTGAACACCAAGGATAACACGCCTTCGGTCGTCCATCTGGAAATGGTTCCAGGCGACAAAGTGACTTTTGATGTCGCGGCAAAGGGCGGGGGCAGCGAGAATAAGAGCAAGTTTAAGATGATGAACCCCAGCGACTCAATCGTCGATTGGGTACTAGAGATGGTCCCGCAAATGGGCGCCGGTTGGTGCCCGCCTGGGATGCTCGGCATTGGCATTGGTGGCACCGCGGAAAAGGCGATGGTGATGGCCAAGGAAAGCCTGATGGGTTCCATTGATATGGCCGACCTAAAGGCACGCGGGCCGCAAAATGATGTAGAAGCGCTTCGCATTGAGATTTTCGACAAGGTCAATGCGCTTGGCATTGGCGCGCAAGGCCTTGGTGGATTGGCCACGATCTTGGATGTGAAGATCATGGACTTCCCAACCCATGCCGCTTCCAAACCCGTGGCGATGATCCCCAATTGCGCAGCCACCCGCCATGCCCATTTCACATTGAAGGGCGAAGGTCCGGTGTTCCTAGAAACCCCCAATCTCGATGATTGGCCGAAGGTCGAATGGGCGCCGGACAGTGCCGCGATCCGTGTCGATCTCGATGCGCTGACGCCAGAGGTGGTGGCAGGTTGGAAGGCGGGGGACCGCTTGCTCTTGAACGGCAAGATGCTGACCGGTCGCGATGCCGCGCATAAGCGGATTGCCGATATGCTGAGCAAAGGCGAAGAGCTTCCTGTCAGCTTCAAAGGCCGCATGATCTATTATGTTGGCCCAGTTGATCCCGTGGGTGAGGAGATCGTCGGCCCCGCTGGCCCCACGACCGCCACCCGCATGGACAAGTTCATGGACATGATGCTCGAACAAGGCCTGCTTGGCTGTGTCGGCAAGGCAGAGCGCGGCCCTGCTGCAACCCAAGCTATTGCAAAGCACAAGAGCGCCTATCTGATGGCAGTGGGCGGTGCAGCCTATCTGGTCGCACGCGCCATCAAGGGCAGCCAAGTCGTTGGCTTTGCTGATTTGGGCATGGAAGCCATCTACGAATTTGAAGTGAAGGATTTCCCTGTGACAGTCGCTGTTGATAGCAGCGGTGAAAATGTGCACACTTCAGCGCCACTGGTGTGGAAGAAGAAGATTGCTGAGGAAAGGCTGTTGGAACCAGCCGAGTGAAGGGGAGAGTGATATGCGTTTGATTTGGTTGGCGGCTGCTTTGGCCGTTGCGGTGCCCGCGCATGCCCAAGAATTAAATGACATGGCCAAGATGATGGAAAGCTTTGGCGGCGGCGGCTTGAAAGGCAAGAAGCTTAAGGAAGCGATTGAGAAGGCCGCGACAGAACCGCTCGGCAGCGATAAAAACCCCGTCCGCGCTGATGGCCCTCCCGGAGAACGCGCTTATCTCGCCCGGCTCAGATGCTCTGATGGCACTGCGCCCACATTTGCGCGCAGAGGCAATATTGGCCCCGGCATCTATGGCTATATCGTTGATCTCTACGAAGTGAACTGCAGCGGGACGATCAGCGAAGTGCGCATGGACATGTATCACCTTCATGTCGAAAATCAGCCCGTAGCGGGCTTCACCATTGTTGCCGATGGGGAAGTCCCGCCTTCGACTTAGGTCCTAAATCTCGCCCAGTACCGCGATCAACGCTTCCCAATCCGCCCGCTCATTATAGACATGCGGCGTGACGCGGAGCGATTGGCTGCGCTGTGAGATGAAGACATTGGCGGCGCTAAGCATTTCCATCAGCCCCGCGGGCACTTCACCCGGAAAGCTGAGCGAGAGGAAGTGAGGCGCGCGAGCCTCCTTGGGCAAGGCCGACAAACCAATCGCTGCAGCCGCCGCCGCAATCTCATCATTCACCTTACCCAGCGTCTCACAAATTGCTGGGACGCCCCATTCCAACAGCATGTCCATTCCCGCAATCGCGCCAAACAGCAGCGTTGGGTTTGATTTCTCACCCATATCAAAGCGCCGAGCGCCGGGTTGGAAGTCATCACGATAGTCAACCAGCCGCGAGAAATCCTCTGACCCTGCCCGGTTGATCCAAGCCTGTTCAATGGATCGCCCCTCATGGTAGCGGGGATCAACATAAAGCATGCCCGTCCCATAGGGTGACAGCAGCCATTTATAGCATGCCGCAATGGCGAAATCCGGTTGCACCGCCGTGCAATCAAAGGGCATTGCTCCCAAGGATTGTGTGAGATCAAGCACCAGCGCCGATCCAACTGCGCGGCAGGCCGCACCGACCGCGACCAAATCCACCATGCCGCCATCAGCCCAATGGCAATGGGGCACAGCCACAATCGCCGTGTCCGGCCCAATCGCAGCAAGCACCGCGTCGGTCCAAGCAGCATTTGCTTCCCGCTGGACCGTCACAATCTTTGCGCCCGTCTCTTTGGCCCGTTCCCGCCAGATATAGAGGTTGGATGGAAATTGATCGGCGAGCACGATAATCTCTTGGCCTTTGGCAAGCGGCAAATTGGCGGCGGCAATGGCCAAGCCATAGCTCGCCGAAGGAATGATCGCCATGCAATCAACAGGCGCTTGCATCAGCGCCGCTGCGTTGGTGCGGAACGTCTCAGGCGCCACAAAAAAATCCGCAGCGCCATAGGTCCACGGCTGCTGCTTGAGCGCTGCACCCTTTGCAACGGCCGCAACCACATCATTCGAAAGCGGCGACATATAGGCGCAGTTCAAATAGTGGATGTCTTCGGGCATGGTGAAGCGATGCCGCTGGCTGGGGATCATCTAACGTCCAATCTTCTGGATTATATTCTGCACTTGCCATTGCTCAGCGCCCTTGGCTTCGCAAGGGCCAGGGCGATGAAAGAGACACACGCGTTCCCCATCGGCATAGGCAGATAGCTCGCGCTCGGCAGAGGTGGCGCGGCATTCGAGCGCCCGATAGCTGGACGGCAGGATGGCTTTCAAAGCTTCTGAACCAACGACGCTGTTATAGGCCTTGCCCGCGCGCAGAACTTCGCCTTTGCGATACGCCTCAGGATCAAATCCGCGCTCCATATAGACGGGCACATTGCGATGGAGCGCCGCATAGCCGCCTGAAGTCCAGAACTCGCGATGTTCAAACGCAAAGCCGCATGTCGAAGGCAGTTTCCCAGCTTGGTGGACGAGGGTCATGGTCGGATCAAATTTGGTCCAGATGAGGCTGCGCGGCTCTGTTGCGCCTAAGCTGACGGAAGCAACCATCCATACAGGCACCGTCGCGTAAGGAAGCAATCGGGCACCACCAGGACGCAGGCGCTTGATCAGATCAACGCTGCCGAACGCAGCCAGCAGGATCAAGATGGTGATCGTCAAAAAGACGAACCGATATTCCTTATGGCCGATGAGAGAATGGAGGGCCAAATTGACCAAGGCTGCAGCAAAAAGCGCCGGATAATGCCGCGCACCTAGAGTGGAAAGCCCAACAATCGGCAACGTCCACAGGCCCCATTGGCCCAACTGATTGGTCAAATAGCCATAAGGTGGCGACACCCCAAATTCGGACGCAACATCATTCATGATGTTGAACTGGACGTTCGTGATAATCCATTGGAAAGGCGCTTGGCCCATCGCCAAATCAACAATTGAACTGACTGCGGCCATCGCAAGGCCACCTGCCGCCAATGGCCAAAATCGATCCCATCGCCCCCAAAGCGCAGTTAGCGCAATCACCACAACCGCCGGGCCAAAATGAAATCGAAAAATGCAACCCAAAGCTAGCAAGGCACCGGCGGCGATGATCTGGCGCTTTGTTGCTTCCCCCGCCAACAGTATGGCTGCGGCCGGAAGGATGGCAGCCGTCGCCAGCGGCTCCGTCAATGTCCGTGCGCCAAACACAATATATTCGAACCAAATGGCGGCTACGATCAGGGCCAGCCACCCATGCGTAGGCGAAATCGCTCGACCCAATCTCCAGCCTGCCCAAAGGATGGAGAGCGAGCAACAGGCCATTAGGATGCGTGGCAGGATGAGATAAGCCATACTGTCCGGCGCAACCGCGCCACCCAAAGCCATCGGACTGCTGAGCAACACTGGCATCAGCCAGCTGCGCATCTCCACCCGATATTCCCAAGGGATGACACCATAGCCAAAGACAAGCCGATGGGCTTGCTCCATATATTGGCCAATCTCATCGCTGTGCAGCTGTGCGAAGGGAAGAGCCGCCGCAAATCGCGCGCCAATTGCAAGGATGACAACCAACGCGACAAAGCCGCGTTCCTGTTTGGTCAAAACCGCTGATCCTGCGCCAATCCGCGCCGCATGCGGGCAGCTTGCAATGTGTTGTGGAGCAAGCACGCAATGGTCATGGGGCCAACGCCGCCGGGCACAGGGGTGATCGATCCAGAGACCTCCGCCACTTCGGCAAAATCCACATCGCCCACGAGCTTGGTCTTGCCTTCCTCTGCCGCTGGCACGCGGTTGATGCCAACATCAATCACGCAAGCGCCGGGCTTGATCCAGCTGGCCTTCACCATTTCCGGCCGACCGACAGCGGCGACCACAATGTCAGCACGCCTTACGACCTCTTCCAGATTGGCCGTCCGGCTATGCGCCATGGTGACCGTGCAATTGGCCGCGAGGAGAAGCTGTGCGACGGGCTTGCCGACCAAGATGGAGCGGCCAATGACAACCGCAGCTTTGCCGCTCAAATCCTTACCCAGCGTATCGCGGATCAACATCATACAACCAAGCGGCGTGCAGCTGACCAAGCCCGGCAAACCGCTCGCCAATCGGCCTGCGCTGACGACGTGCAGACCATCGACATCCTTGTCAGGATCAATCGCGCTGATGATCGCCATTTCGTCAAGGGGTTTGGGGAGCGGCAGTTGAACAAGAATGCCGTCAACCGCATCATCCGCATTCAGGCGGTGGATGAGCGCAAGCAATTCTTCTTGCGGTACATCCGCCGCCAAGCGATGCTCAAAGCTTGCCATGCCAACTTCAACGGTCTGTTTGGCCTTGTTGGCCACATAGACGCGGCTCGCTGGATCATCGCCGACGAGCACAACGGCAAGGCCGGGGACTGTCCCTACTTCGCCTGAATAAGTGGCAACACCTTCGGCCACCATCCCACGCAGCTTTGCCGCATAGGCCTTGCCATCAATCAATTGGGCCTGGCTCATGGATAGGTCAGCCCAACCAGATAGCGCATCACGGGCCCTTGCAAAATATTGATGATGATCAGCACAACAGCGGGTGAGAAATCAATGGGGCCAAGATCAGGCAGAATCTTGCGGATCGGGCGGTAGAATGGCTCTGTGATCTTATTCACCGCTTGCCAGATCATGCTGACAAACTCATTATAGGTGTTGATCACATTGAAGGTGATCAGGATCGACATCACAAATTGGACAATGATCACTGTGCTCAAAATATAGAGCAGGTAATTGGCGATTTCGAGCAACATCATAACCATATTGCGTCAGGCTCCAGAGCGTTAACGGTGCACAAGGGTGCCAGCACCCCCGCGCGTGAAGATTTCCAAAAGTGTGACATGCGGCACGCGTCCGTCAAGGATAACCGCTGCCTCGGCTCCGCCATTGACGGCCGCGATACAAGTCTCAAGCTTTGGGATCATGCCGCCTGTGATCGTCCCTTCGGCGCGCAAGGCTTCAATACCTGCCGGGTCTAGGTCCGTCAGCAAAGTGCCATCTTTACCCAAAACCCCCGCCACATCCGTGAGGAGGAAAAGCCGTGCCGCGCCAGTGGCTGCCGCAATGGCGCCCGCCATTGTATCGGCGTTGATATTGTAGGTTTGGCCAGTTTCATCCACACCTATCGGGGCGACCACGGGGATCATGCCCGCTGACGATAGTGTATCGAGCACCGTGCGATCCACCGCCTTCGGTTCTCCCACAAACCCCAGATCAACAGCCCGTTCAATATTGCTATCCGGATCGCGCGTGGTTCGAGTGACTTTCTCGGCCATGACAAAGCCGCCGTCCTTGCCGGAAATGCCAACCGCTTTGCCGCCGGCTTGCGAGATCCAGCTGACCAGTTCCTTGTTGATCGCGCCGGACAGAACCATCTCAGCGACCTTGGCGGTTTCCGCGTCCGTTACACGCAAGCCATCGACAAAGCTCGATTCCACGCCCAATTTCTTGAGCATCGCACCAATCTGAGGTCCGCCGCCATGAACAACGATGGGGTTGATGCCTACGGCCTTCAGAAGGACGACATCTTCGGCAAAATCCCGCGCAGCCTCTGGATCGCCCATCGCGTGGCCGCCATATTTTACGACGAAGGTTTTGCCCGCGTAACGCTGCATATAGGGCAGCGCCTCGGTTAGAATTTCCGCCTTGGCGAGGGCAGACTGATCAGGCGCGTTGCGGCTCATGCGGCGGACGCCTTAAATTCGATTGGTCCTTTGCGATCGAGCCAGCGGCCAAAGCTTACTGCGGCCGTTATGAAGGGTGGCACCATGATCAGCGACAAGACAACCTTCGCCGTAATCGCGCCAATCAACAGCGATTGCAGATCATAGTCTTCGACCCCCGCAAAGGCGATGGTGATGAAAAGGGTCGTATCAACAAGCTGGCTGACAACCGCAGCAATTCCGCCGCGCAGCCACACCATTTTGCCTGTGCCTTGGCGAAGCTTGTCAAACAGATAGACATTCAGCGTTTGGGAAATGCCATAAGAAATGACACCCGCCGCCATCAACCGTGATCCTTGGCCTAGGATGGTCGCGAATTGATCTTGCTTGTCCCAAAATCCAGCGGCAGGCAGCGCAATGACCAGCTGGATCAAAAGCGCACAAGTGATCAGCGGAATGAAGCCATAGCGTACCAGCTTGTTGGCAATCTCACTGCCATGTAGCTCACTGATGGCGCTGGAAAGCACCACCAGCTGAAGGAAGGCCAAGATGCCCGCCTCGACATTCAAAGGTCCGATTGCGAGGATTTTCGTCCCCAGTACGCCCGCGACGCAGACGAGCCCGCCGTAGAGTAGCGAGAAAATGAACAATGAACGCGGCATCAGCAAACCCCCGGGGCTGTTATGCAAGAAAGCGGTAGGGGCGAACGCCACCTAGCGCAACGGGGTTTGCGCGCTCACCGCGTCGGTACTGGCACTGCGCTGCTATAATCATAGAAGCCGCGGCCCGTTTTCCGGCCCAACCATCCCGCTTCGACATATTTCACAAGCAAAGGCGCAGGGCGATATTTGCTGTCTCCAGTGGTGTTATAAAGCACCATAACGATGTCGAGGCAGGTATCGAGGCCAACAAAGTCTGCCAGCTCCAGCGGTCCCATGGGGTGGTTGAGGCCGATGCGGCAGCCTTTGTCGATATCGGCAATATTCGCGGTCCCTTGACCAAGAACAAAAACCGCTTCGTTGATCATCGGGAGGAGGATGCGATTGACGACAAAGCCGGGTTCGTCCTCAGCATAGACAATCTCTTTCTTGAGGGTCGCGACAAACTCGCTGACAGTCGCGACTGTTGCCTTGGACGTGGCGAGACCGGGAATGACTTCGATGAGGCCCATCACGGGCACAGGATTGAAAAAATGGATGCCGATAAAGCGTTCCGGATCGGGAGAGGCTTGCGCCATCCGCGTGATCGGAATTGATGACGTGTTGGACGCTAGAATGGCATCGTCGCGGAGCACTTTGCCCACTTCGGCAAAGATTGCGCGTTTGATGGCTTCTTTTTCGGTCGCTGCTTCGACGATCAAATCAGCTTCAGCGAATGACCCACTGCCAGCGACAGTTTCAATGCGGCCAAGCGCTGCGTCACGCGCAGTTGCGTCAATCTTTTCCTTGTCAACAAGACGATTGAGCGCTTTCTCCACGCCGGCCTTGCCCTTATTGGCACGATCAACGTCCACATCGGACAAAAGCACATGATATCCAGCCTGGGCGGAGACTTGTGCAATGCCAGAGCCCATTTGCCCTGCACCGATGACGCCAATGGTTTTCATGTCTGTTCCTTGTCCAAATGATTCGCCTTTGCCTTAGCCTTCGCACGTGCAGCAGGAAAGGGGACGGTGAATCGCTTTGGCTTGGGACAATTTGGTAAGAACTGCCCCATTTTAGAACAGTCAGCGCAAGCCAAATGGCTGACTAGCGCGCTTTTTAGGGTTAAACATCTAGTAAGGGAATCAAGAGCAGCAGGGGTTTTGTTATGCGCTTTAGTCGTTTTTTGATCGGATTGGCTGGGGCGGCCATGGCCTGTGCAGCAGTTCCTGCGTCGGCAGTGATTACGATAACCAACTCAGGCTATTCTTATGGGCCGGATGATCAGATCGAGAGCGGTGGAATAAGAGTTAATTCACTTGGCAAGGCTGATCGTGGTCCAGCAGGCCAATTTTCGTCGATCGGGTTTGATACTGTTCCTGCGAACCCCGTCAGCTTCCTGTCATTTTGTATCGATGTAACTAAGCCTTTTCGAAATACGATGCAGTTCACTGTCGAGCCAATTGGCAACATCTTCGCAGATGCGACGCGCCGCAACCGGATCGCTGCCATGATGATCAAGGGCGACGAACAGATCAGAAATGCAGGGACCACTGAAGCCTCTAGGCTAGCGGCTGCGGCTGTAGGCGTGGCGCTTTGGGAAATTATCTACGAAGACACTTCATCGGACTATAACGTTTCTGACGGTGCCGGTAATTTTAACGTCTATGGAGACTTCATGTCTTATGCCGGGCTAGTGCCCCTGGCGAACGACTATCTCGCAAATGTGAAGTCAGGTGTTTGGACAGGCGATGCGAGCCGAATTGGTGCGCTGAAATCTGTAAGTGGTGAATATCAGGACCAAATTTTCATCTTGTCGCCCGTCCCAGAGCCCGCGACTTGGGCGCAGCTCATCCTTGGCTTCGGCGTAGTCGGCGGCGCGATGCGTTGGCGACGGAAGCGGAAAGCCGCTGTCGCAACTGCCTAAGAGCTAAAATCTAACGATTGGCGCCGGGGATCCAAAGGATGTCGTCGGCGCCATTGTTGTTCACGGCACGCCCCATCACGAACAAATAGTCCGACAGGCGGTTGAGATAGGCAAGCGCGACGGGGTTCAGCGCTACCTCTTTTGCCGCAGCGACTGCCGTTCGCTCAGCCTTTCGACAGGTGCTGCGCGCAACATGCAACGCGGCACCCGCAGGCGATCCACCTGGCAAGATGAAGCTGTTCAGAGGAAGTAAGTCCGCGTTCATCGCATCCAGCTCTGCCTCAAGTCGATCAACCTGGGCTTGCGCAATCCGAAGCGGCTCCCACTCATAGTCGCCATCTGGAGTCGCCAGATCAGCGCCCAGATCAAACAGATCATTTTGAATCAGGCGCAAGCGGTGCAATGCGTCTCCATCGACATGCAAAGCCGCAACCCCAATCGCGCAATTCACATCATCGACATCGCCGATCGCGGCCATACGCGGCGAATCTTTGGCAATGCGACTTCCATCGACGAGACCCGTGGTGCCATCGTCACCCGTGCGGGTGTAAATCTTGTTGAGCTTGACCATCGCTTGCGCCTCAGCGGCTCATGGCGAGCAAGATGGCCACGATCACAATCGCGACGCCCTGAAACAGGATGCGGTTGCGCATTGCTTGGTTCTGTTTGATTTGCGAGGCGCTTGGCCCCTCGCTTGGATTGTTGAGCTCCGCCTCTGTGGTTTTGAGGAAAGCAATGATGCCGCTCACCAAGGCATAGGCCGTAGCGAGCATGGCGCCGATCAAAAGGATCGTTAGAAAAGTTGTACCCATGAGCCCTATCTAGGAGGCCTCCAGCCCAAAGCCAACCGGAAAGCGCCCTTCGCGCATACCTCCTATCAACTGTAGTGGGTCTATGTCGGTTGCTCGTAGATCAGCGATGGAGACAGAACCGCGCCGTTTCGCGAGCCGTTCGCCATTCTCATCCAAGATCAAGGCATGATGATGATAGCGCGGCGTCGGCAAACCCAGCAGCGCTTGCAACAGCCGATGAATATGGGTGGACGCGAATAAGTCCCGTCCCCGCACCACATCCGTCACGCCTTGCGCCGCATCGTCAATGGTGACGGCCATATGATAGCTGGTCGCCGCGTCTTTGCGCGCAATCACGACATCGCCAAGCGACGCAGGATCAGCGGCCACGTGTGGCGCGTCCTGATCACACCAAATCAGCGGCCCCACTGCATCACAAGCAGCCGCCACATCCAGTCGCCAGCAAAAGCTTCGTCCATCGCCGGGATCGGCTCGCCC
>DLOX01000054.1 GCA_002478575.1 Sphingomonadales bacterium UBA7473
CAGCCACTGAAAATGTATGGCTGCGCATTTATGATGCGAATGATAAAGTGTTGCTGGAAAAGGAAATGCCGGCCGGCGAGCGTTATATTGTGCCCGCTGATGCCAATAATCCGATGATCCGTACCGGCAAGGCGGATCGCATCACGGTTACGGTGGGCGGCAAGCAAGTCGCGGCGCTTGGCCCTGCCGAGCGAACGGTGAAGGATGTGGGAATTAGCGCAACTGCTTTGGCAGCTCGCACGGTCGATCCGGCACCAACAAATGGCAATTCGGCAGCAACGGCTGCATCAAACCCTTGATCCTTGCCCATGGGTAAGGCATTTCTTGTTTCGAAAGTTTGAAGGACCAAAATTCATGCGGACCGCTCTAATCATCGCGATCCTTTCGACATCGCTGATCATGCCGCCTGTCCTTGCGCAAAGCGATACTGTGACTTTGCGCGTCGGCAAGCTCGAGAAAGAGATGAAGGCCGTTCAACGCAAGGTCTTCCCAACCGGCGTTCCCGTTGAATCTGAAATTGGCGCCCCTCAGCAACTAGGGCCAATTGGATCGCCATCCAGTGCACCGATCAGCGATTTGACTGCGCGGGTTGACGCGCTGGAAGCGCAACTCAAATCCATGACCGGCACTGTTGAGCAGCAAGGCTTCCGCTTGAAAAAGCTGGAAGATGCGATGAAAGCCAGCGAAGCGCGGTTGAAAGCGCTTGAACCTCAGCCAGAGCCTACCGAGACGTCAAGCACCGTTGGCCCGATGGATGTGGCGACGCCAGAAGCGCCGAAACCAATTGTGACACCTGCTTCT
This sequence comes from Sphingomonadales bacterium UBA7473, assembly GCA_002478575.1. Classification (GTDB taxonomy): domain Bacteria; phylum Pseudomonadota; class Alphaproteobacteria; order Sphingomonadales; family Sphingomonadaceae; genus Aquisediminimonas. The sequence goes on from DLOX01000054.1 coordinate 802, forward strand.
ATCGCAACAAAGCCCGTTGCGAAGCCAGCAACGGCGCTGGCGAAGCCAACGGCTCCAGCGCCAAAGGCAGCGACATCTGCCAAAACCGATCCAAAGCGTAAGGCGCTGGTTGAAGCGGTTGAAATTCCAGCGACCAATGATCCCATTGAAGATTCTTACACCTATGGCTTTCGCCTTTGGACGGCTAAACTCTACCCCGAAGCACAAGTGAAGCTGAAGGAGTTTGTGGCCAAAAACCCCAAGCATAAACGCGCCAGCTATGCGCAAAATCTGCTTGGCCGTGCCTATCTTGACGAAGGCAAACCAGCGCTGGCCTCCGTAGCTTTCTATGATAATTATCAGAAAATGCCGCGCGGAGAACGCGCGCCAGAAAGCCTCTACTGGCTGGGCATTGCCCTCACCCGATTGAACAAGCCTGCGGATGCTTGCAAAGTCTATCAGGAGTTTAATGACGTATATGGCGCAAGTGCCGCCGCAGATTTGAAGAGCCGTGTTGCCAAAGGACGCACGGATGCCAAATGCGCCACCTGACGCAGCCGTTCGGCGCTTCCGCGACGATTTAATCACCCTCATTGGGGAACCGAAGGGACGGCTTGGGCTAGCCGTTTCGGGAGGGCCAGACAGCCTGGCACTATTGATTTTGGCCAATGCTGCAGGGTTCGAATGCGCAGCAGCGACGGTTGACCATGGTTTGCGTTCAGAAAGCGCTTCGGAAGCCGAATTTGTCGGTTATCTCTGCCAAAAACTCTCCGTGCCTCATCAAACGCTAAAGCTTGGAAAGCACAAAAGCGGCAATGTTTCGGATTGGGCTCGCAACGCACGCTATGCGGCGCTTGCCGAATGGACGAGCCGCATGAAATGCGCCCATTTGTTGACTGCACATCATGCCGATGATCAGCTGGAAACAATGATCATGCGGCTCAATCGATCGTCAGGTGTGGCTGGATTGGCAGGCATTCGTGCGCGCCGTGGGATGGTGGCGCGGCCATTGTTGCGCTGGCGTAAGGCAGAGCTTGTCGCGCTGATTCAAGCTTTGGGTGTCGAGCCCATCGATGATCCAACCAACCGTGATGATCGGTTTGACCGCGCCCGATTGCGCCAAAATTTGGCCAAAGCGACCTGGCTAGATCCTGTTGCGGCATCGCAATCCGCGCAGGCGCTTGCCGAAGCCGAAGATGCGCTGGAATGGTCCGCCAATGCTTATGTGAAGCGGCGCGTTGAATCGAAAAACGCGGTTGTGTCCTTCGACCCTAAGAACTTGCCCAGGGAATTGGTGCGCCGCATCGTCCGGCACTGCTTGGGAGAGGTTCAACCCGGCCTCGAACCGCGCGGCGAAGCACTGGAACGTCTGCTTTTTTCGCTCGAAAATAGTCAAACCGTAACGCTAGGCGATGTCAAATGCAGCGGCGGCACGATCTGGCTCTTCACCAAAGCCCCGCCAAGGCGCACCGGTTAACGCAAAATTGTGACCAAGCGCATTGTTTTTGGCGCAATTCATCCTATCTTCACAAGTGAAGTTGAAGGATAGCGGTATGAACGACGACGAAAACAAGCCTCAGCCCAACCCTTGGATGCGCAGCCTGATGATTTGGGCCGGGATTTTGCTGGCGCTGGCACTTGTGGTTTCGGTGGTCGACGGCCGATCAAGAGACTCTGCTGCCAAAGGCATCAACTATTCCGAATTCCTGAAACAGGTGAAAGACGGCAACGTCAAAGAAGTGACGATTGCTGGCGAAGTCATTTCTGGTACCACCAACAATGGCGAAACCTTCCGGACCTATGCCGTCAATGATCCAACGCTGACCGAAAAGCTGACGGACGCAGGCGTGCAGTTCAATGGCAAGCCTGAAGAAGGCCCAAGCTTTTGGCAGATCATGCTGTATCAATCGCTGCCGTTCCTCCTGATCCTTGGCGTTGGCTTCTTCATCATGCGCCAAATGCAAAAGGGCGGTGGTGCCGGTGGCGCGATGGGCTTTGGCAAAAGCCGCGCGAAGCTGCTGACTGAAAAGCATGGCCGCGTGACCTTTGAAGATGTCGCTGGCATCGATGAAGCGCGCGAAGAGCTTCAGGAAATTGTTGAGTTTCTGAAGGACCCGACCAAATTCTCTCGCCTCGGTGGTAAAATTCCAAAGGGCGCTTTGCTCGTCGGCTCGCCGGGCACCGGTAAGACCTTGCTCGCTCGAGCTATTGCGGGCGAAGCCAATGTACCTTTCTTCACCATCTCGGGTTCGGACTTTGTCGAAATGTTCGTGGGCGTTGGCGCAAGCCGCGTGCGCGACATGTTTGAACAAGCCAAGAAGAACGCCCCTTGCATTGTCTTCATCGACGAAATCGATGCGGTCGGTCGCCATCGCGGTGCAGGCCTTGGAAATGGCAATGATGAGCGCGAACAGACGCTCAACCAGCTGCTTGTCGAAATGGATGGCTTTGAGGCCAACGAAGGCATCATCATCGTGGCTGCCACAAACCGGCCCGATGTGCTTGACCCTGCCCTTCTCCGCCCCGGTCGCTTTGACCGTCAGGTTGTTGTTCCTCGCCCAGACATTGAAGGCCGGATCAAGATCCTGGACGTTCATATGAAGAAGGTTCCGCTGGCGCCTGATGTGGACGGTCGCACCATAGCACGCGGCACACCAGGCTTCTCCGGCGCTGACTTGGCCAATCTGGTCAATGAAGCGGCTCTGATGGCAGCGCGCAAGAATAAGCGCTTGGTCGCCATGCAGGAATTTGAGGAAGCGAAAGACAAGGTCATGATGGGCGCTGAGCGCAAATCGATGGTCATGACCGACGATGAAAAGCGCATGACTGCTTATCATGAAGCGGGCCATGCGATTGTCTCCATTCATGAGCCCGCATCAGACCCGATCCACAAAGCGACGATCATTCCGCGTGGTCGCGCTTTGGGCATGGTGATGCGCCTGCCAGAGCGGGATAATTACAGCTATCACCGCGACAAAATGTACGCGAACCTCTCGGTCGCCATGGGTGGTCGTGTCGCGGAAGAACTGATCTTTGGCTATGACAAAGTATCATCCGGCGCGTCTTCAGACATTAACTATGCCTCGGGCTTGGCTCGCGACATGGTAACGCGCTGGGGCATGTCCGATGCGCTTGGACCGCTCGACTATTCAGAAGCAGAAGGCGAAACTTATCTTGGCTATTCGGCCTCGCGCCCTGTGCGGATGTCCAATGAGACGGCCCAGCTGATTGATGCTGAAATCAAGAAGATCGTTGAAGGCGGGCATCTTCGCGCCAAGCAGCTTTTGAAAAAGCATATCAAGCAGCTTCATACGCTTGCTGAAGCCATGCTTGAGTATGAGACTTTGTCTGGCGATGAGATCAAGGCACTGCTCGACAACGGCACTCCGCCTGACCGCAGTGGTGTGATTAAGGGCCAGCCTAAGCCATTGACGACGGGGGGGTCCTCCATCCCCAAGACGCGCAAGCCGCGGGTAGGTGGTGCGTCCACGCAAGGGGCCTGATCCAGAATGAAGCGGTTTGGCGGCGCATTGCTGGTGGCTGTTTTTGCGGCAGCCCCAGCTTCGGCGGAGATGTCAGTCGGTACTTTTGTCTCTAAGGGTGAAGCCCTGAAAGCAAAAGGCGTAACAGCAATGTTCTCGTCAGACCTGAAACTGCTTCAAGCTGAGATGAAGAAGGCAAGTACTGTTTACCGTGCGCGGATCAACAACGACAAAGCTGCGGGCCGTCCGGCCCATAGCTGTCCCCCCGCGAAGGGCAAAGCCAGCCTCAATAGTGATGAAGTGATGAGCTATTTCAAAACTCTGCCCGCCAGTACCGCTCTTTCGGCGGGTATGGCGAGCCTGATGAAGAAGAAATATCCTTGCGCATGATCGCGCGCAAACCGGCATGAATATCTATTGCGATGAATCGGGCGGCGTGGGGCGCGGCGTGATGACGCTGGCTGGGCTCGCCATTCCTCAGGACCAAGCCGACACCGTGCTAGATCGCTTCAAAGAAGTTACCGGCACCAAAGGCGAAGTGAAAGGCAGCCGGATCGATCTCGCCGAACGGGCCTTTCTGTTTGAGCTGCTAGCGAAGACCGATTTCAAAGCCTCAGTCTCCGTCGCTGTCTCTGCGACCAAGCCGGATCAAGGTGAAGATCGCGGCGATCATGATCGTGCGGTCTATTCGGCAATGCTCGACCAAGCGATCAGCGCTTTGCTCCCTAAAGCTGCTGGATGCGCACATGTGATGATCGACGATGGTCGCTATGCGCCCAATGTGTTGGAGATGGTCCGTGCGGACATTGGCCGGATCATTGGCCCCTTTGGCCTCTCGCAGCTGCAGCGCAGCCATTTGGCGGCGGGGCTGCAATTGGCCGATGTCATGGCCAACAGCTTTTTCAACCGGGCTTTGCCCACGGATCGCCAGGCGCAAATGGCCGCGGTGGTCGCTCCGTTCCTCGAAGATGGTCGGATCAGCTTGTCGATCCTGCCAGCGGAGACTGTCGCTTAACCGCTGACCCCCAAGGCAACGATCAAGATACCAAACAAGGTCAAGGCAAAGCCAGCAAAGCTGAGTAGGATCAGCATCCGCCAAAAGGCGCTGCGGCGACGCAGACCATAAGCTTGTTTCAATTGTCGATACATATGGATCGGCGGTGCAAGCGCGAGGATGAATCCGCCCACCACTTCAAATGTTCCGCGATTGATGAGGATGGCCGCAACGGAAAGCGCAACCATCATGAAGCAGAGTGAGTATGTGACGAAGACGGCATGATCGAACATCTTAAACTGCCGCCGCCACATGAAGAGCAGCCAAACGAAGGGTACTGATATCGGGATCAGCGCCCAGGAAAACTTATAAGCGTTGGATTGGATTTTATAGAGCAGAAGCTGCGGGTTTGAACCAGCTTTCTTAACAGTTTCATTCAAACGCTCTGCTCCGGGGAAATCCTCTGCAACAAAGCTCCAGTTGTCTTTAGGAGCGGGCTTGCCAGTAACCGCCGCTTCTGCGGTTCCCATCAAAGCGTGCGCAATCCTCAGGTCCTTCAATTCCGATTCAAATTCTGTCGTTGGCGTTCCTTTGGCTTTGGCATCAGCAAGCAGCTTTTCCTGCTCTTTGATCTTGGCCCCTAAAGTGCTGCGATTGGACTCAAATTCTTGTTTGCTCTTGTCCGTGTTGATGGACGGCGGCGCAACATTCTGCGGAACAATCGAATTGAAAAGTGCGAAGGTCAGGAACACGGTGAAGAGGAACAGAGCCAGCGGGGATACAAACTTCGCTCGCTCTCCGTGGATATAACGCCGCGTGAGATCGCCCGGCCGCCACACAACCAACGGCAGGGTCCGCCAGATCTTGCCATCAAAATGCAAGACGCTGTGCAATATGTCATGGCCAAAGGCTGAGAGCGTGCGGTGTACCTTACGCTTTTGCCCACACGCGCTGCAAAAACTGCCAGTGACTATCGCTCCGCAATTGAGGCAGACATTGTCATCACTCGAAGCGACAGCACCGCCAGTATCTGGTTCAATCGCTTTGGCGAGCACGGCCCCAGTTGCGATATCTGCTGCTGCTTGAATTTCCCCATCCATATCAGCGATCCTATCGCACCAATCGCGAATTGCCAGCCGTAAAATTATTGCAACGCAGCATTGACACCGGCTGCGCATCGGGCAGTCTCATACATCATGAATGGGGCCTTTGATGAGATTCGGGGATTTAGCGGGCCTGATGCCGTTCGCCCCGAATTTGAAGCCCTCACCCGCTGGCTTACAGAAACGCCCGCCTCAGAGCTTGCTCGTCGCCAACAGGCCGCCGAAACCATGTTCCGCCAGCTGGGCATCACCTTTGCCGTCTATGGCGAAGAGGAAGCGGCTGAGCGGATCATCCCCTTTGACATCGTGCCGCGCATTCTCACCTCACGCGAATGGAAGCGTCTGTCCGCAGGCCTCACCCAACGTGTCAGCGCCTTGAACGCCTTTCTGTCTGACATTTACGGCAAGCGCGAGATTCTGAAGTCGGGCCTGATCCCTGAACAGTTGATCCTCGGCAATCCGCAATTCCGGCCAGAGATTGTGGGATCGCGGCCGCCGCATGATGTTTGGGCGCACATCTGCGGCATTGATCTGGTGCGCACTGGCCCGGATGACTTCTGGGTGTTGGAGGATAATGCGCGGACGCCATCGGGCGTATCCTACATGCTCGAAAATCGGGAGGCGATGATCCGGCTCTGCCCCGAGCTGTTCCAGATGTTTCCGGTGCAGCCTGTCGATAGCTATACGGATTTGCTTCATGAAACACTGAAGTCGGTCGCGCCAATCGGTAGCGGTTCCGATCCGGTGTGCGTGATCCTGACCCCCGGCCATTATAACTCAGCTTATTATGAACATAGCTTTTTGGCCGATACGATTGGGATCGAGCTTGTCGAAGCAGCTGACTTAGAGGTCGATGACGATAAGGTCTGGATGCGGACGATCACGGGTCGGGTTCAAGTCAATGTGATTTACCGCCGGATCGATGACGACTTCCTCGATCCTCTCGTCTTCCGCGCCGACTCCATGCTCGGCGTGCCGGGGCTGATCTCGGCCTATCGCGCAGGCAATATCACCATCGTCAATGCGCCCGGTACCGGCATTTCGGACGATAAGGCGATCTACAGTTATATGCCGGAGATTGTCCGTTTCTATTCCGGGCAAGATGCGATCCTCCCCAATGTGCAGACCTTCCGCTGCCGGGAGGCCGACGCCTTAGCCTATACGCTCGACAATCTCGACAAGCTGGTGGTGAAGTTGGTCGATGGTTCGGGCGGCTATGGAATGTTGGTCGGACCGACGGCGTCTTCTACCGAGATTGAGAAATTCCGTGCCGCTCTGATCGCCGAGCCACATCGCTACATCTCTCAACCCACACTTGCGCTTTCGACCGTCCCAACCATGACAGAGAAAGGCGTCGCTCCACGCCATGTCGATTTCCGCCCCTATGTGTTGAGCCAACCAGACGGCGTAAAGCTTGTGCCTGGCGGCCTCACCCGTGTTGCCCTTCGCGAGGGATCACTCGTCGTCAACAGCAGCCAAGGCGGCGGCACGAAGGATAGCTTCATCCTTTTTGACACGGGGAGTGGCGACTGATGCTCTCTCGAGCAGCATCCTGCCTCTACTGGCTTGGTCGTTACATTGAGCGTGCGGAGTTCACGTCGCGCTTGGTAGAGGCCACGCTGCGGCTGGATGCCCTGTCTGCGCCAGAAGTCGGCGCCAAGGCATGGGAAGATGCGCTGGTCGTATTAGGCCAGAAAGAGGCTTTCTTGGCGACGGGGGCGCCGCTCGGCCAAAGTGCAGTTACGCGCTTCCTCACCGTCGATGCCAATAATCCGGGTTCGGTCGTCTGCTGCCTCGATGCAGCTCGAGACAATGCCAAGGCGGTTCGTATTGCCCTCTCTCGCGATGCGTGGAGCGCCATAAACCGGGCGTGGCTTCTCTTCCGCGGTGCACGCAATGTTGGCAACAATGCCGCAGCCTTGGAGCTGGTCGAGCAAGCCGAAATTGAAACTCGAGCGTTCGAGGGCGCGATTGGGAGGATGCTCAAAAACCCCTCCTCCATCTTCGTCCGGCTAGGAGCCGTTATCGAACGCGCCGATGGAATAGCGCGACTGATCGACGCCAAAGCCTCGTGCCTTCCAGAAGACCCATTTGCCGTCGCAGATGTCACCGTCCGCGATCAATGGCAGATGGTGTTGCAAGCCGTCTCAGCCATCAATGCCTATCGCTGGGTCTATCGCGAAGGGTTGAAGCCTGCGGCCGTTATCGACCTTCTGGCACTTCGCCGTGAGCTACCTCGATCCCTGCTCGCCTGTGCAGAGGAGGCCGTCACTTATCTCAATATGCTGGGCAAATTCACAGGCCTTCAGGGCGAAGCGGATCGCTGGGCAAGGCAGAGGGCGATCCTCCTCAAAGAAGCAAAGATTAAACATCTCATGGGCGGTAATCTCGTCTCTTTCCTCCATGACTTCATGTCCAGCAACTTGGCGCTGGATCGTGCCATTTCCCGTCAATTCCGGTTCCATTGATGCGCCTCGCGATAGATCACCGTACCCGTTACCATTTTTCTGAAGCGCAAGACCGCGTGGTCCAGCTGCTGCGCATGACGCCGCATGATTTTGCGGCTCAGACCGTTGTTGATTGGTCCATCGGAGTTAGTTGCGATGCGCGCCTGCGCGAAGGGCGTGACGGCTATGGCAACTTGACGAGCATGCTTTACGTTGATGGGCCGATTACGGATGTGGAAATCATCGTCAGCGGTGAAGTGTTGACTGATGATCATGGCGGCTTGGTCTTTGGTGTTCCCGAAACTCTGCCCCCCGGATTTTTCCTGCGGCAAACGTCACTCACGTTGGCGGATGAAGCGATTTGCGAGATTGCGGGCCAGCTTTGCGCCCGCACAAGCGACCATAGTCGCCAAGCCGGGATGATCGCAGCGGANNAGCGGACCTGTTCCAACGTATCGACATTAAAGCTGGAAAGACCCCCAAGTCGCGCACAGCAAGCCAAGCCTTATCCGAAGGCTGGGGCAGTGTGCGAGACAAGACCCACGCGATGCTGGCGGTTGCACGTGCAGCGGGCCTCCCTGCCCGCTTTGTGTCTGGTCACTGCCTTGATGGGATCAATGTCGCTGGGCATAAAAGTGCCCATTGCTGGGTGGAGGTTTATGCCGATGGCACCGGCTGGCTCGCGCTGGATCCGTGCACGGGGCACCATATAGGCGAATCTTATGTTCGGGTCGCAATTGGGCTTGATGCCAGCGACGCGACGCCTCTATCTGGGACACGCACGGGTGGCGGGATGGAAGAGCTTGATGTTGACGTGCGCGTCGCCTTAAGTCAGTCCGCCGCACAGTAAGCGGCACTCAAAGGACCAGATAGGGGGAGTCCCAAGATGACATATTGCGTGGGCATGCAATTGCGCGAAGGCATCGTAATGATCGCCGATACGCGCACCAATGCGGGCATCGACAATATCTCCACCTACAAGAAGCTTCATACATTGATCGATGATGGGAAGAGCTTCGTGGTCGCGGCTTCTGCAGGGAGCTTGTCTGTCACTCAGGCGATGGTCTCCATTTTGGCGGAAGGGATAGAGCCCGACTTCTTGGATGGTCCTCGCCGTCGCCTTGAAGACGCGCCATCCATGTTTCGTGCGGCCGAGCTCGTCGGAGAGGCCCTCGCAATGGCACGGCGCGATATCGGGCGTACGCTGGATGGCACTGGCATCAATGCTGATGTCTCGCTGTTGCTCGCTGGGCGGATCGGAAATGAACCGTTGACGCTTTATCTCATCTATAGCGAAGGCAATTTCATCCAATGCCAACCTGACTGCCCCTACGCACAGATTGGCGAGTTTAAATATGGCAAGCCGATTCTCGATCGCGCGCTTGAATGGGACACCCCGCTCGATGAAGCCGTGAAGGTGGGGCTAATTTCCTTTGATTCGACGATGCGGTCAAACCTGTCGGTTGGCTTGCCCTTTGATATGTTGATCATCCCCGCTGATCGCAGTCAGCCGCAGATCCGCCGCAGGATTGAGCAAGGCGATCCCTATTTTACAAACCTTTCATCAAGCTGGGGCCGCTTGCTAAGCGAAGCGCGCAGCCAAGTGCCTGACCCGCCCTTTTTGAAGACGGGTGGTTTTGGGAAATAGCCCCGCTTTCGTTAACCCAAATGCGCAAACCAGTTGACAGAATCGCATCGCGCCCATAACGAGCCGTCTTCCGCGCAAGGGGTGATGCCTCTGGCGACATATTTTGCGCGGCTGAAACCAGATTTATTGAAGAAGTGATAAAAGCCATGTTCGCAGTCGTGCGCACTGGCGGAAAGCAATATCGCGTTTCCGCTGGAGATAAAATCGCGGTCGAAAAGATCGCTGGGGAAGCCGGTGAAACGGTTGCCTTGACCGATGTATTGTTTGCCAGCGATGGCGGCGAAGTGAAGGCTGTTGCGGGCCTTGCTGTTTCGGCTGAAATCGTGTCGCAAGCGAAGACCGACAAGGTCATCATCTTCAAGAAAAAGCGTCGTCACAACTATCGTCGCAAGGCTGGCCATCGTCAGCAAGTGACTTTGTTGAAGATCACAGCGATTGGCGCGCCTGCAAAGGCTGCACCAAAGAAGGCTGAAGCTGCGCCTGTTGAGGCTGCCGCAGAAGCCAAGCCAGCCAAGAAGC
>DLOX01000267.1:0-230 GCA_002478575.1 Sphingomonadales bacterium UBA7473
GGGAAGGGGGCGCGGGGAGGGTCGGATCATAAGGCACACCAAGCCCGCCGCCAAGATCGGCATGGGTGATGTGGTGGCCCGCGTTCCTGAGATCATCGATCAACGCGCCAAGCTTGGTGAAGGCCGCTTCCAGTGGCTCAAGCTTGGTCAGCTGGCTGCCGATATGGACCGCAACGCCGCGCAGGTTCAGCCCGGGCAAAGTCGCGGCATGATCAAAGGCATGGCGGGCG
>DLOX01000267.1:306-24943 GCA_002478575.1 Sphingomonadales bacterium UBA7473
CGGGCGCGATCATAAGCGATCCCGAACTTATTCTCGGCACCTCCAGTGGAGATTTTGGCGTGGGTTCCCGCGACCACATCAGGGTTGATCCGGAAGGCGACATTGGCGCGGACGCCCAGCGCATGGGCGACGGCGGAGAGAGCATCCACCTCAGGCTCAGACTCGACATTGAACTGCCCAACGCCAAGGCTCAGCGCTTCGGCCATTTCGGCGCGGGTTTTGCCAACGCCTGAAAAGATGATCTTATCGGGCGAGATGCCAGCGGTCAGCGCCCGCTTAATCTCGCCAATGGACACTGTGTCGGCACCAAGGCCAAGCCGCGCCATCACGGCCAAGATCGCAACATTGGGATTGGCTTTGACGGCAAAGGCAATCAGCGGCGTTCCGGTTCCGCACAGGCCAACCGCCTCTTTGAAGACAGCGACATGCCGTTCGATGGTGGCTTGCGAATAGACATAGGCTGGGGTTCCAACCTCATCGGCCAATGCCGTCAACGAAACCTGTTCGGCATGCAGCGTGCCGCCACTCAGTTGAAAATGATCCATGGATTTTGACTATCAGGCAGGAGGGAGATCGAACTTGTCTTCGCGGCGCTCTTCAGACCGTTTCAATTGTTCATCGCTCCGTTTGGGCCGGGCCTGCGTAGTCGGCTCCATCAACTGGGCGGGCGTTGGCACCGCCACTGCGGTCTCAGGCTTTACGGGCAGGGCATTGCCCTCTTTGGGCTTTAAATTCACGCGCGCGCCACATGCTGCCAAGCCCAAAGAAAGCGCGGCGATGATCAGCAATTTCTTCATGAGCGCGCTCCCTTCAAGGCGGCTTGTGCCTCTGCGATGCGGAGCCTTACCTGATCCGGCGCGGTTCCGCCATAGCTGGACCGGCTGGCGACTGAAGCGTCGACGGTCAGAACATCAAAGATGCCCGCCTCAACCCGGGGATCAATGGCCTTCAAATCTTCAAGGCTAAGCGCCGCCAACGCCACACCGCGTTCCTCGGCAAGCTTCACGGCGCGACCCGTGACATGATGCGCTTCGCGGAAGGGAAGGCCTGCTTCGCGCACGAGCCAATCTGCAAAGTCCGTTGCAGTCGCAAAGCCGCTTTCGGCCAGGGCCCGCATATTGGCTATGTTGAAGGTCATGCTTTCGACCATGCCAGACATCGCGGCCAAGCAAAGCCCCAGCAGATCATGCGCCTCAAAAACCGGCGGCTTATCATCCTGCATATCTTTGGAATAAGCGAGCGGGAGGCCCTTCATTGTGACCATCAGGCTGGTCAAACAGCCCATGATCCGGCCGCTATGGCCGCGCACAAGTTCCGCCGCATCCGGGTTGCGCTTTTGCGGCATGATCGAGCTGCCCGTAGACCATTGGTCAGACAGACTGACAAAGCGGAAGGGCTGGGACGCCCAGATCACAATTTCTTCGGCCAAGCGCGAAAGGTGCAGGGCGGTCTGCGTCGCGGCGGTCAGATATTCAATCGCGAAGTCCCGGTCTGACACGCCGTCCAAGCTGTTGGTCATGGGGCTATCAAAACCAAGTGCCGCAGCCGTTGCATGGCGGTCGATCGGGAAGCCTGTTCCCGCGAGCGCGGCACTGCCCAAGGGGGAGCGATTGAGCCTTGCCCGCGCATTGGCGAAGCGACTGCGATCCCGGGCCAGCATATCATGATAGGCCATCAGATGATGACCCAGTGTCACCGGTTGTGCGCTTTGCAAATGGGTGAAACCGGGCATTACCGCATCTACATGTTCCGCCGCGCGGGAGACCAACGCTTGCATCACACCAACCAGCCCAGCATCCGCTTGATCCATGGCGTCACGCACCCAAAGGCGGAAATCGGTCGCGACCTGATCATTGCGGGACCGGGCTGTGTGGAGCCGCCCCGCCACAGGCCCAATGATCTCGGCGAGCCGCGCTTCGGTCGCCATATGAATATCTTCCAGCGCCAGATCGCTTGGCGGGCCTTGCTCTTCATATTCGGCAGCGATTTGGTTTAGGCCTTGCTCAATGAGCGCTGCATCCTCCTCCGATATGATCGCTTGCGCACCCAGCATGCGAACATGGGCGATGGAGCCCGTAATATCTTGTTTCCACATGCGCTTGTCGAATGGCAAACTCGCATTTATCTCGCGCATGACTGCGGCTGGCCCTTCGGCAAAGCGGCCGCCCCACATTTGATTGGAGGATGAAGTGCGATCTGTAATGGCTCTGCTCCCGCTGGCCTTGATGGCTGCTTTGACGGGGTGCGATAAGCAATCCGATGCCGCGCCGCAACCCGGCTCTGGGGCACAGAGCAGAGACTATAGCAAAGACCCTGCGCCCGATGCGCCTGTGGAGGCTGAGGACTCAGGCAAAGTCGATATCTCCAAACGGGGCACGGCCATGCCCGCCGCCAAGTTTGAAGGGCCAAAGGGAGAGCCTGTCAGCCTTGCCGATTTCAAGGGGCGGCCCTTGCTCGTCAATCTCTGGGCGACATGGTGTGGGCCTTGCGTCGCCGAAATGCCAACGCTCGATGCGCTGGCTGAGCGGCAGAAGGATAAGCTTCAGGTGCTTGTCGTCAGTCAAGATATGCAGGGGCGGGAGATTGTTGATCCTTGGTGGGCAAACCGCGATTACAAGATGCTGAAGCCCTATATTGATGCGAAATCAGATCTCGGCTTTGCCTATGGCACGGGCATGGTGCCAACGACTGTCATGTATGACAAAGACGGCAAAGAGGTTTGGCGCGTCATTGGATCCATGAATTGGGATGGCCCGCGCGCGAATACGCTGATGGCTGAGGTGATTGGCTAAGGCTCAAATCTCGCCGCCGCGTCTTGCCTCTCGAATCGCTTCACTGCGGCTGTTGACCTCCAGTTTGCGGTAAATGGATTTGACATGATTGCCGACAGTATGGGGCGATATGTCGAGGAGCCGGGCCGCTTCCTTATAGCTTTTGCCCGCTGCAAAGGCTTGGAGAAGTTCGGTTTCGCGCGCCGTCAGCCGGTCTTCGCTCTCGTGGATGGTGGGGCTCTCAGCAGGCGCAGGCGCTGACCTCAGATAGTCGAGCAAATAGACTGCTGCTGCCGGACTGACCGGGGCACCACCCGCGAGTGTTACCGCTATCCCATCCAACACCACTTCTGGCGCACTGTCTTTCAGCAAATAGCCATCGGCGCCAGCGGACAAGGCCTTCACCACCGTGTCCCGATCTCCAAAAGCGCTGATGATGAGGGCCTTGGCTTGGCTCCGCGCTTTAATCTCAGGCACCAGATCATAACCGCTGCCATCAGGCAGGCCAATATCCATCAAGAACAGATCAGGCTGCAAATCGATGAGAGCGCGGCCCGTCCGAATATCTGGCGCGACGCCGACAATATCATAGCTGCTGTCCATCCCGATGATCCGCAAGAAATATTGGCGGACGGCAGGGTCATCCTCCATGATCGCGATACGGGCGGGCGGATTTGGGGCGTCGGTCATGCGATGCTTATCACAGTAACATCGGCCTTTGCGAAGATGCCATGATATGGCAGGTTAGTTTGCAGTTTGAACAAGCGGCGTTGTCGGCAAGGTCAAGGTGACGCTGGTGCCTTGGCCCGTTGGGTTTGGTCCGATAGTCACAATGCCACCAACCGACCGCGCCCGGCTTTCCATATTGCTCATCCCCCGGCCAACGCCTTCGCCTGCGACCATGCCCTTGCCATTGTCACTGACGGTCAGGGTCAGGCTCTTGCTGGCTTCCACAATCGAGACTTTGATCTCTGTCGGCGCCGCATGTTTCAGCGCATTGGTCACGGCCTCTTGCAGCACGCGGAAGACCTGCAACACATCGCGCGGGCCATATCCGGGCAGGTCCAAATCGCCCGCAGGCTGATCCCATAAGAATGCGATCCCTGCTTGCTGGACCCTTGGCTGAACCCGGGCACGGAAGGTGGCAAGCGCAGAAGCCAGAGATTCCCCCACTGAGTCCATCGAATCGACCATCAAGCGCATCTCGTCGATCACGGACTGCAGGCCTTCAGCCACTTGCGCAGGCTCCGCGATCCCGACACGAGCAGACAGCATCATGGACATGAGCTGACTACCCAAGCCATCATGCAAATCCCGCATGATCCGGCGGCGCTCCTCATCGTGGGCTTGTTGGCGGACAAGCAGATGCTCGCGCTTGGCGGCTTCCACCAGCTCTGCCTCACGCTGATCAACCTTAGCTTGCAGCATCGATGCGAGCGCGCCTTGCGATTGGAACAGCCGAAAATTGCGGGCGAGGAAAGCGACCATCATGGCAAGCAAGAGGAACACGGATGCATTCTGGAGGTTGCCGTTGCCCGGCACCGCTGCCGGATACCATTCATAGATTGAGTCGATAATCAATGCGACCGCAAGCACAGTCATCAAGGCGCTTTCGATCATCCGGTCCTCGCGTTCGGTTGCGAAATGCCAAACCAACCGAGCCAGAACCAAAACCGCCGCCACAGGCAGAAAGTAGATGTAGATCATTGTCGGATGATCAAAGCCTTCAGGCATCGGCACGCGATAAATGTAAAAGGCAACGACCCCAATGGTGACGCCGTAGAGGGCCAAGGCCACATGCTGTAGCCAAGGGATGGGTTTCTTGCTCCAACTGTCAATGAAGCACAGCAGCGCCACGGGGATGAACATGAAGATGGCAAAATAAGCCAACATCCGCCCCCATCCATCGACAGGTGGGTCAAGCCAAAGCGCGTAGACAAGACTGGCGACACAAGCACTGCACAAGGCACTGAGCCAAGCCGCAAAGCGCCAATCATCAGAGCGGAAAACCATGATCGTGGCCAGCAACCCAAGCAGGCCCAAGACGATGCCCGAAATGATTTTATAGTCATTCAGAATGAAGAGCCTTGGAGCGGCATGACGCTCAAGCGCAGCATAGTCTGCGATCAGGGGCGGATAGATATCGGTGTAGGGAAAGCCATCACGCACCGTGACATAGGTCAGTTCATTCTCGCCTTTTTGCAAAAGGCCCGCTGGGATTCGGGTCAAAAAGGTCTTCTGCCCATGGAAAGAGGCTTTGCGTGGACCCATTCTGCCTTGGCCGACGATCTGAGATCCATTGACCGACAGCAGGTAATTATCCACTTGAAGCATCGAAAGCAGACCAAGCCCTTGCTCTGGGATCCGCTCGACCTTGAACCGCATTTTCACAGCAAAGGATGCCGTATCGCAGCAATGGGTGAAAGGCAGCTCGACGGGTTTAAACTTGGCCTGCGAAGCCGCCAAGAAACTTGGATCGCTCAGCCGCGCAATCTCAGGGTTGGTTAGCTCAAGTGTTGGAGGACGTTGGCCCGGGTCTGCTCGAAACAGCGGTCCATCAATCAAAAACCAATAGACGCCCTGCACCGCCAAAATCATCAGAACGAGCTTACCCAGCTGCGCCCAATTTACGCCCCGTTTTACGCTTTCCACTTGCGGCCCCTGAATCACAACGAAGCGCCGTTGCCGCAGTTTAGCCCCCGGCGATAGCCCCAAAATGAAGGTGCCATATGCCATGATATGGCACCATGGAGCATGGCATGTCTCTGGGGTGCGGCTTCCGCTAATCCTCCTTCATCAATTCGAAGGAGACGACCCGTGAAACAGACCCTTATCGCCACTGCCCTTTCCGCTGTGCATGTTGCCATGATCGGCGGCTTGATTGCTTCCACCATGGGCACGCCCGCCTTTGCGCAGGGCCAGAATCGCGAGCCTGTGGAAAAGACATCCAAGGCGGTTGCTTGCCCCAGCGGTTGGAGCACGACCAAGAATAATGAAACCGACACATCACGTTGTTTCCCGCAGGGCAGCATCTCCCCCAAGATTTATGCCAAGACCGAAAAAGAGACCTGCGAGAGCGGTTATTACGAAGTCTATCGCCTGTGGTGCTCCACCAAGCGGCCGTAATCAGCCCGATTTGATTGAGGAGAGATTCCTATGAATAGTTTGATGATGACGGCTGCGGTTGCCGCATTTGCCTTCACCCTTTCCGCCACGCCCGCCGCCGCTCAGGGCAGCGTAGCACCGGTGACCATGGTGGGTAGCGCCTGTCCGTCTGGTTATGGGCAAGGGAGCACTGCTCAGAAAAGCAGACCCAATCCCAACATGTGCTATCCGCGTGGCTCAGATTCACCGTCGGTTTACGTCACAAGCGGGAAATGTGCGGCGGGTTATCGCAAGGATTTTGGGTATTGCACCGACAAGGCAGATGGAGCTGTCTACACTCCGCCGACTTTTGGCAGCATCACGAAAGCCAGTGCGTTTGACCGCTGTCCGGTTGGCTATCACACCTCAGAGCCTGACGTTATGAAGTGCGTCTCTTATGATTATGCAGCGGGTAAACAGCCTGCAACGCGCGCAAAAAAGGGCGGCGCCTGTGCGTCTAATGAGATCGATGAATGGGGCCTTTGGTGCACCTCAAAGCTGACCAAGCTGACGCGAAAAGAGGCAGAGCAAGAGGCAGTGGCTGATGTGAACCACCTTTTCCCGCGCGATGGCAAGGGTGGAAATCAAGGCGCCGACTATATGAACACGCCTGGCATCGTCGGCATTTTCGGTGCCGCTGGTGCGAACAGCTCCGGGGCATCTTCCTCGTCTAAGTCCGGCGGCGGCAGCGAAACAGCCGCCGCCCCTGCAAACCCAAATTGCACTTCCTCATCTTCAACCGGCGCTGCCCTTGGCGGGGCCATTGGTGGCGATGCTGGGGCGGCGCTGGGTTCCATGCTCGGCGGCTTGGGCAAAAAGAAGAAAAAGGCTGGGTGTTGAGCCATCGCCCTCAGCGATCATGAATAAGAAAACCAGTCGACGCGGTATGCGACCCTTTAAACCGTCCGACAGGCTAGCCCGGATGCGAGACAATCCATCTCGCATCCGGCATTTTTTTGAGGAACATGCCGTGAAATCTAGATTGATCACCGCCGCCTTGCTCTTCTTACTATGCGGCTTGAGCGTTCCGACTTTCGCTGCGACGCCGCCCGCCAAAATGCTAGTCGCCTCTGCGCCTGCCAGAGATTCTGAGAGCAAAGCAGCGGTTGATCGCGTCTCGCTGTCCTTCGCTGAACAGGTTGAACTGCTGAGCGTCACCATCCTTCTTCCCGACGAGAGTGAGCGGGAAGTCTATCAGGCCAGCTATGAGCCGGGTGCCGCGAAGAAAACGGGTAAGGCTTTTGACTTTCCGCTGGCTGAACCGCTGACCGTGCCTGGTCGCTACAAAATCTCGTACTTGCTGACTTCAAAGTCTGTGAAGAGCCTGAATGGCTTCATCGATTTCGAAATCGCGGGCTACAAGATCCTAAACAGCCCGACCGACGAGACCGTTACGACAACCGATCCGCAAATTTCGCCTGAAGCTTTTTGATCTTGGGCGGAATGACGGCGAGGCAATAGGAATTGCGCTGCCCTTCACCATTCCAATAGCGCTGGTGATAATCTTCGGCCGGATACCAGATGTCGAAGCTTTCAATGGTCGTCACGATCGGTGCGGGCCAATCGGGTTGTGATCGGATGATCGCGGCCTTCGCTGATTCGTGCTGTGCATCATTCAACGGATAAAGTGCGGATCGATATTGGGTGCCAATATCATTGCCCTGTCGATTGAGCTGGGTTGGATCATGCGTGGCGAAATGCACGTCGAGCAAATCATCATAGCTGATTTGGCTGGAATCAAATTCGATGCGAATCGCTTCGGCATGGCCCGTCGTGCCATTACAGACTTCACGATAGGTTGGGTTGGGCTGATGGCCGCCGCAATATCCGCTTTCCAGGGCAAGAACGCCCCGCAAGGATTGGAACACGGCCTCAACACACCAGAAACATCCTCCGGCAATGATGGCTGTGGACGGGGCGGATGTCTGTGTTGGTTCGGTCATAGAGGCGAATCTAACCCCGATTCGCGAAAACGCCAAGAATTTACTTAATTTTAACCGGATTTTCGTGTTTTCTGGTTGGCCGAAGCGTCGTGTTTTTTAAAAAAATTCTCCCGGTTTTTCGCTGAATTGTGCGCTGCAGCAGACCAAATTGGTATTTTGACGCCCAGAGGGGTTGATTTGATCAGACTTTCTGGCCAGTAGAGCGGAGTGAATTCCCGTTCACACTCGAGTTTAGGGAGACCGACGATGAAGATTGTAAAAATCGCCATGGCCTCGATCGCTGCTGCTGGCCTTTTGGCTACGCCGATCGCAGTTTCTGCGGCAACTGCCAACCCAGCTGCAAAGCTCTCGGTTGCACAGGCTGTTAAAGCCAACCGTGCAGTCACAGCGACCAGCAAGAAGTCAAAGCTTGAAGGTGGCAGCACCATCATCGCTCTCGTTGCAGCTGCAGCGGTTGTTGGTGGTATCGCTCTCGCTGCAAGCGGTGGCAACAGCCCATAGTCGTTACGACTAGGGAAAGAAATTGGCGGCCTTCGGGTCGCCTTTTTTTTGGTTGCTCGTTTACCATTGATTTAGTAATCAGTCTTAGGTAGAGAGCACCTGTGAATTCCCGTTCACACTCGAGTTTAAGGAGACCGACGATGAAGATTGTAAAAATCGCCATGGCCTCGATCGCTGCTGCTGGCCTTGTCGCCACGCCGATCGCAGTTTCTGCGGCAACTGCCAACCCAGCTGCAAAGCTTTCGGTTGCACAGGCTGTTAAGGCCAACCGTGCAGTCACAGCAACCAGCAAGAAGTCAAAGCTTGAAGGTGGCAGCACCATTATCGCTCTGCTCGCAGCTGCAGCAGTTGTTGGTGGCATCGCTCTCGCCGCTGGTGGCGACAGCAGTGCAAACAGCCCATAGTCTTTAAGACTTGGGAAAGAAATCGGCGGCCTTCGGGTCGCCTTTTTTTTGTCTTGTGGTCCTGCTTGGCTGATGATCTAGGATATGGTGAGGCTAACTTAACCATTCCCTGCTATGCCGACCTTCATCCAAGAGCAGATCTGCAGCGTACATGACAGTTTCCACTACCCCTTTGTTGCCGAAAATCCTGACCGTGTTTGGAACTCGGCCTGAGGCGATCAAGCTTGCGCCTTTCGTGCTTGCGGCCAATGCAGAGGCGGCAGTTGAGCATCGCCTCTGCGTGACAGGTCAGCATCGACAAATGCTGGACCAGGTTATGGCGGTCTTTGGTCTGACCGCTGACTATGACCTTAATATTATGAAGGCTGGCCAAACGCTGGATGATGTGGTGTCCGCTGTTTTGAACGGTGCTGGCAAGATCATGGATGAGTGGAAGCCTGATTGGGTGATCGTTCAGGGTGACACCAGTACGGCCTTTGCTGCTGCTCTTGCTGGGTTCCACCGCAAGGTGAAGGTTGCGCATGTTGAGGCGGGCTTGCGCACGGGCAATCTCTTTTCGCCATGGCCCGAAGAAGCCAATCGCCGACTGATTGGACAAGTGAGCAGCATGCACTTCGCGCCGACCGGCTGGGCGGAGGGCAATCTTCTGCGCGAAGGCTTTGATCCGGCCATTGTTGAGGTTACCGGCAATAGCGTTATCGACGCCTTGCAATGGGTTACCGCCAAGTTGGATGCCACAAATGGTGAAGACCTATTTCCTTTCCTCAACCCTGCAAAGCGGATGATCCTTGTCACGGGCCATCGTCGTGAAAATCTGGACGGCGGACTTGAACGGACCTGCACTGCGCTTGCCGCGCTCAGTGACCGTGACGATGTGGAGATTGTTTACCCCGTCCACCTCAATCCCCTTGTTCGCGAAGTAGCGGATCGGGTGTTGGGCGATCGTGCGAACGTCCATCTCATCGCCCCGCAAGACTATCTACCCTTCGTCCAATTGATGCGCCGCGCAGCGATCATTGTGACGGATTCGGGCGGCATCCAGGAGGAGGCTCCCGGCCTGGGTAAGCCAGTGCTGGTGACGCGCGATACGACTGAACGGCCTGAAGCCATCGAGGCAGGCACCGCGCTGCTGGTCGGCACGGAAACAGCTCCTTTGGTCGAAGCCGTGACGCGCTTGCTCGATAATCCTTCCGCCTATGCCGCGATGGCGCAGGCCCGTAATCCTTTTGGCGATGGCCGTGCGTGCGAGCGTATGTTGGCCCGCATCATCCGGGAGTCCAAGTAAAGATGAGCCGCTTTAACCGTATCTGTGTCGTGGGTCTGGGCTATATTGGTCTGCCGTCGGCTGCCGTTTTTGCCGACAATGGCGTCGATGTGCTTGGGGTTGATGTCAACCAAGCTGCGGTTGATTCGATCAACCAAGGCAAGCCTCATATTGTCGAGCCAGAGCTGGATGTCCTCCTCCGCAAAGTCGTCTTCAACGGTAAGCTCAAGGCCTCAACCACGCCCGAAGAAGCCGAAGCGTTCATTTTGGCCGTGCCAACGCCGTTCCGCGATGGGCATCAGCCTGATCTCGCCTATGTTGAAGCAGCGGCCCGCTCGATTGCGCCAGTGTTGAAGCGCGGCGATCTGGTTATCCTTGAATCCACATCGCCTGTCGGTGCGACGGAACAGCTATCGGTCTGGCTTGCCGAAAGTCGCCCCGATCTGACCTTCCCCCATAGCGCTGGCGAACTGTCTGACATTCGTGTGGCCCATTGCCCGGAACGGGTTTTGCCGGGACAAATCTTGCGCGAAGTCGTTGAGAACGATCGCATTATCGGCGGCGTGACGCGTAAATGTGCGCAGCTGGCCATGGCGCTTTATAAGATTTTCGTGAGCGGCGAAGTGCATCTGACCAATGCGCGCACTGCCGAAATGGCAAAGCTCACTGAAAATGCCTTCCGCGACGTTAACATCGCTTTTGCCAATGAACTGAGCGTCATTTGCGAAGGGCTGGATATCAATGTGTGGCAATTGATCAAGCTGGCGAACCTCCACCCGCGCGTGAACATTCTCCGCCCCGGCCCCGGCGTTGGTGGGCATTGCATTGCGGTTGACCCTTGGTTCATCGTCGCGGCGGACCCCGCCAATTCAAAGCTGATTGCAACCGCACGGGCCGTCAATGATGCCAAGCCCGATTTCGTGGTGGAAAAGGTGCGGGCTAAAGCCAAGCGGATCAAGAATCCTGTGATTGCCTGCCTTGGCCTGTCCTACAAGCCTGATGTCGATGACCTGCGCGAAAGCCCCGCTGTGCGCATTGTTGAGCAGTTGGTCGAAGCTAAGATCGGAAAGCTCCTGTTGGTCGAGCCGCATGTCGACGCCTTGCCTAAGTCGCTTGCCAAATCGGGCGTGAAGCTTTGGGATTTTGATCAGGCAGTGAAGGAGGCGGACATTCTGCTGCTCCTCGTGGCGCACAAAAGCTTTGCCGATCTGGATCGCAACAAGATTAATGACCGGATTGTGATCGATACCTGCGGGATTTGGTAGGCCGGACTTAAAGCCCCGCGCCGGGCATGAAGACGGACCAGCCCGTCTCTTCTGCCAGCATTTCCAAAGCCTTAGTGCCAAGCAAGCTGTTGCCGCGCGCATTGAGGCCAGGGGACCAGACTGCGATGGAGGCTTTGCCCGGCACAATGGCAAGAATACCACCGCCGACGCCTGATTTGCCCGGAATGCCGACCCGATAAGCAAATTCGCCGGAGCCGTCATAATGGCCGCAAAGCAGCATCAGGGCATTGATGCGGCGGGCCACTGCAACGTCAACAATTGCTTTGCCACTCGTCGGGTGCTGCCCATCCAGCATGAGATAGCGCCCCGCGAGCGCCAATTGTCGACAGGTGAGCGATAACGCGCATTGGTGGAAGTAGAGCTTAAGTGCCCCTTCTACCTCGCGGCCCATATTGCCGAAGCTTTTCATATAGTTGGCCAGTGCGGTGTTGCGGAACCCAGTGACGGCTTCTGAATTGGCGACTTCATTGTCGATGCTGATTGTCTCATCGCCTGCCAAATCGCGGACGAAACGCAGCACATCGCCAATGGCTGATCGCGGATCGCCGCCATTCAACACCATATCGCTCACCACTATGGCGCCGGCATTGATGAAGGGATTGCGCGGAATGCCATGTTCCGTTTCGAGCTGAACAATCGAATTGAAGGCCGACCCCGAAGGCTCTCGGCCCACTCGCTTCCAAACATCGTCGCCATGCTTTTGCAGGGCCATGGTGAGCATGAAGACCTTCGACACGCTTTGGATGGAGAAAGGCACATTAGCATCGCCTGCAACATGGACGCTGCCATCCGCCAGCACGACGGCAAGGCCAAAATGTTCAGGTGAGACGCGAGCGAGAGCAGGGATATAGTCGGCAACTGGCCCGCGCTGTTCGATGGGGAGCGCGTCAAGCTCCTGCGTGATGTTGACAAGGATGGTGGGAAGGTCTCGGTCTGGCATTTTTTCCATGTCCCCCAAACGTCATTCCGGGCTCGACCCGGAATCCAAGCCTCGTTTTGCAGCAGATATCAGGATGAAGCAATGAGGCATGGGTCCCGGATCGGGGTCCGGGACGACGGATGAGTTTGCCTACTCCGCCGCCAACAGTTCCTCAGCGGCTTGCAAATCGACAGATACCAATCGGCTCACGCCTTGCTCAACCATGGTCACCCCAAACAAGCGATGCATCCGGCTCATTGTGACAGCATTATGCGTCACGATCAGATAGCGGGTCTTTGTTTCCCGCGTCATCCGGTCAAGCAGATCGCAGAAGCGCTCGATATTGGCATCATCCAAAGGTGCATCAACTTCATCCAGCACGCAGATGGGCGCGGGGTTGGTCAGGAAGAGGCCAAAGATCAGAGCGACGGCGGTGAGCGCCTGTTCCCCGCCCGAGAGCAATGTCAGCGATTGCAAACGCTTGCCCGGCGGCTGTGCGAAAATCTCAAGTCCGGCTTCCAGTGGATCGTCGCTATCGATCAAAGCGAGATGGGCTTGGCCACCATTGAAGAGGGTCGTGAAGAGGCGCTGGAAATGATCATTGACCAGCTCAAATGCTGCCAACAGCCGCGTGCGCCCTTCGCGGTTCAAGCTGCCAATCGAGCCGCGAAGACGATTGACGGCTTCGATCAACTCATCGCGTTCGGTGGCTGACCGAGTGCGCTCTTCATCCAGCTCGGCAAGCTCTTGCTCAGCCACCAGATTAACGGGGCCGAGCCGCTCGCGATCCGCCATCAGGCGCTCGTGCGACGAGGATTCCACTTGAGGATCGACGACTGTTTCGGCATCAAAACCTGCCTTTTCTGGAAGCAAAGGCGGCGGGCATTCGAACCGCTCACCCGAGACACGGCCCATCTCGATGCGGCGCAGCTCTTGATTTTCGGCACGCGCCAAGGCCCCAGCGCGGGTTTCGCGGACGGAGGCCAAGGCTTCGCCCAGCTCTGCCAGTCGCGTTTCACATTCGCGCAAAGCGGCTTCGGTTGACCGTTCGGCGGCGGCGGCATCGCTGGCCAATTGGCTAAGGCGGCTATTCTCCGCCTCAAGTTCAACCGTTTGATTGGCCAAGCGTCGCGGCGCATCGGCCAGGGTTAGCGCCTCTGCCTCAGCAGCCTTGGCCCGCTTTTCCATTTCGGCGATGCGAGCAGCAGCTTCGCCACTTCGGGATTTCCAGCTCTTTTGTTCGGCTTGTGCGGCGGACAGCCGATCCCGGTCTGCTGCAATGGATCGATCCAAAGAGGCGGCATCTGCCTTGATTTGCGCGGATTGAGCGCGAGCCGCTTCGTTCACCGCTTGCAGGCGAGTGACCAGCGCAGCGGTTGCTTGACCATCAGGGAGAGCAAGCTTTGCCGCCTTGGCGTTGTCCAATTCCTCATTGGCTTCAGCGGCTTCGGCAGAGGCGCGGGTCTTGCGGCTTTCAAACTCGGCCAAGCGAGAGGCAAGCCGTTCCAACGCCGCAAAGGCTTGATCTTCTTCCCGTGCCGCATCGCGAGAAGCGCGTTCGGATTCGGCAAGGGCGCGGCGGGCCGCTTCACCTGCGGCTCGTGCCGATTGCGCTGTGGCTTGGGCATCGGACAACGCGGCTCGCGCTGCATCGACCTCAGCTTGGGCTTTGGGCAGTTGCCGATCAATCTCGGCAAGGCGATTGACCCGCTGCAACCGTTCCGCCGCGGCAGCGCCTTGGCCCTCGCTCACAAAGCCGTCCCAACGCCGCAATGTGCCATCTTTGGTTACAAGCCGCTGGCCGACCGTCAACACCTGGCCTTCATCGCTTTCAACAACGGCAATTTGCGCCAGACGCCGCGTCAGTTCCGCAGGAGCGGCAACCTTGTCCGCAAGGGGCGTCAGCCCAGCCGGAAGCGCCGGATCGCTGTCCAGCGCCGCTGCGCCCATCCAGCGACGATCGCCTTGATCGCCAATCCCAGCATCCAGATCATCGCCCAGCGCCGCCGCGAGGGCCCGTTCAAAGCCGGGTTCAGCGCGCACATGATTAAGCGCCCGATCTTTGGCGGCCCCGCTTTCCATAGCACGGGATAGCGCCTTGGCCTCGCCTTCCAACGCGGACAGCCCAGCTTGCGCCGTGGCTTGGGCTTGCTCGGCTTGAGACTGACGCTCGACCGCCGCTAGTCGCGTTGCCTCAGCCGCTTCAATCTCAGACTGTGCCGCCGTCGATGCCGCATCGGCCTCGACCCGCGCCGCCAAAGCCGCATCACGCCGAGCAACGATAGGCGCCTCGGCTTCCAGCCCGGCCATATCGGCTGCGATCCGCTCACCTTCACGGGTTGCCCGATCAAGCCGCGCCTGCGCCGCCGACAATGCAGCGTCGGCGACACGTGCTTCCGCCTGTTCCCGGGCTTGAGCCGCAAGCGCCTGCGCCAATTCCACTTCAGCATCGCGCACCGCCGCTTCGGCTTTGATGGCGCGGTCATTGAGCGTGGGCCGCTCCATCTCAGCCAGCGCAATCCGGCCATCGAGCGATTTGGCCTCAGCCGTTAGTCGCGCAATGGCTTCTGACGCGTCAAGCGCCAATTGCCCTTCACGATCCCGATCCGCCACCAGCTGCCGGGTCTGCGCGGCCAGATCAGCTATGCGTCGATCCAAAGCAACCCGCTCAGCCGCAAGCGCAGAGAGCTTATGCCCGGCCTCAGTCGCTGCGTCCCGCGCTGCCAATGCTTGCGCCCGAGCAGTCGCCAGTTTTGATACCGCATCGCTTTGCTGTTCAGCGGCTTGGCGTTGGGCGGTTGAGGCAGCGCCTACGGCTTGTTCCGCAGCTGCTGCTTCAGCCTTGGCTTTGTCTGCAGCTTGAGCGGCATCGCGCCACCGGCTGAAGATCATCCGGCCTTCGGCAACCCTGATCTCTTCGCTGAGCTTCCGATAGCGCTCCGCTGCCCGTGCTTGACGGCGCAAAGCATTGGCGCGCGTCTCCATATCGGTCAGGACTTCATCGAGCCGATTGAGATTGGTCTCCGTCGCGCGGAGTTTCTGCTCGGCATCTTTGCGGCGCACGTGCAGCCCGGAGATGC
This sequence comes from Sphingomonadales bacterium UBA7473, assembly GCA_002478575.1. GTDB lineage: Bacteria > Pseudomonadota > Alphaproteobacteria > Sphingomonadales > Sphingomonadaceae > Aquisediminimonas. Next base: position 15,619 of record DLOX01000267.1, read on the forward strand.
CAGCCGCTTCTTCAAGCATAGCTCGACGATCAGCAGGCTTTGCTGCAATCACAGCGCTAATCTTGCCTTGGCTGACAAGGGCAGGGGAATGAGCCCCTGTTGCAGCATCAGCGAAGAGCAGCCCAACATCCTTTGCCCGCACATCGCGGCCATTCAGACGGTAAGCGGAACCGGCTCCCCGCTCAATCCGGCGAACGACCTCAATCTCGCGGTCATCATTATCCGCGTCATGCTCCGCCAAGATTGTGACTTCAGCAAAGTCTCGCGATGGCCGGGTCGTGGTGCCGGCAAAGATGACATCTTCCATGCCGGATCCACGCAGCGATTTGGCGCTGCCTTCGCCCATGACCCAGCGGATCGCCTCAAGCAGGTTGGATTTGCCGCACCCATTGGGGCCAACAACGCCTGTCAGCCCCGGTTCGATCCTGAGCTCAGCAGGTTCGACAAAGCTTTTAAAGCCGGAAAGCTTGAGGCGCTTGATTTGCAAGCGTTAGGCCCCTGCGGCCTTCAGCATTGGCTCAAGCTTGTCCCAAGTATTGGCATCTTTGACGACTTGGCCGTTCAGGATGAAGGTGGGGGTGCCGGTGATCTTATACTCGGTCTGGCTCACTTGGCTCATCTTGCCCAACTCATCGAGCGCCTTCTCATCCGCGAAGCAGGCTTTCAGTTTTTCGCTTGATACGCCGCGCTGTTGCACAAATTTGTCCAGCTCAAGCTTCTGCGCGAGCATGGCTGCCGCCTCCAATGGCTTCATGGTAGACAAAGCTTGTTGCTCAGCGGGAGTGATGCTGCTTGTACGGCCCAACCAGTTGCGTTGATCAGCAAAGAGTTGTTCCGAAATTTGGAAGAAGGGCTGAGCCCCAGCGCAGCGCACCGCAAGCGCAGCGGGCACGTCAATCACATTGTTCATGACGTTGCGGAATTCGTAGGACAGATTGCCCTTGTTGACGAGCGCCTTCAGGCCTTCTTTCGACGTTTCAGAGAAATCTGCGCAATGCGAACAACTGAATGCCCCATATTCGATCAGCTTCACAGCGGCGGCCGGATTGCCCATCACAAAGCCACCTTCAGGCGTTTTAGAGACAGTAGCGGTCCATTCCATGCCCGCAGGTGCGGCGATGGTGGGGCCAGATGCTTCATTCTTCGTGGCGCTATCGCTCCCTTGTGAGCAACCAGCCAGCGCAGAGGCTGCCATCAAAAGGGTGAGGGAAATGCTCTTCTTCATGCCTTATCTTTCCTAACTGTCGCGCTTAGCCAACGCCAAGTGCTGCTTTGATTGCGGGCTCCACGACCGCCCAACTTCCCGCCCCGCCCAGCAAAGTGCCATTCACTTTGAAGGCAGGGGTGCCATTGATTTTCGATTGCTGCCAAGCTTCGTTGGTGAGCGCAACGATGCGATCCTGATTGGGCCTGTTGATAAGGCACGCATCAAGCTGAGCCGCCGTCACGCCCCGCGCGCGCATGATGGCATCAATGCCCACCCCACGCGCGATGGCCTTGAAGCCTTCGCTTGGCGCCATTTTTTGAAGGCGCGGGCCATTGGCATCGATAAAGCCCTGTGCTCTTCCTAGCCATTGTTCCTGCGCCGCCATCAGGGCTTCGCTGTTGCCAAAGAATTTGGCCGCGCCACCGCACCGCGCCGCAAGCGCCGCAGTCATGTCAAATTGATCGCGGACGGCATTGCGAAACTCAACCGCGACCAAGCCTTTGGCGACATAGTCGCGCTTCAGGGGCAGTTTCGCTTCTTCTGTGAAATGCGCGCAATGGCCGCAGGTATAGCTGATATATTCAACCAACCGCACTTTGGCTTTGGGATTGCCCATCACATAGGCACCATTGGGGCCTTGCGCGACCGTGCCCACCCAATTGGGCCCGGCAGGCGCTGCGCCCAGCAAGGGCAGTGCAAGGGTGGTGGCGAGGAGCAGTTTGGCCTTCATTTGATTTTCCCTATCACAGGCAAAGCCTCTTTGGCAGCAACACCGCGCGCCAAGGACTCAAGCACGGCTTTCAATTCTGGATCTGCAACGGTGCGGAGGCTATCTCCCAGATCGACTGGCTCGGGCGCTGGCACAGGGCGAAGGATGGGGGCGTCTGCCTTGGCAACATCGCCTTGCCGAAATGTCACTTTGGAAACAGCCGCATAGCCGAAAAAGCGATTGACCCGCTCCATTATCTCAGGCGCAACATGCTGCATCATCGGGGCATGGGCACCGGACACGACGATGGTCAGCGTGCCTTGTTCTTTCTTGCCCATCGGGAAGCGGATCGATTCTGGCGCGGAGGCTTTGGCATAGCGTTCGCCGACAATCTCGCCCCAGCGGCTGATGATTGAGCTTTGCACAAAGCCGAATTTGCGAAAGGCGGTGCCACCGATCACAGGCAGCATTTCTCCCATCCGCCGCGCAGGGCCGCCACGGGGGCGCTCTGCCTTGGCAGGCTTAGTGCGAGGAGGAACAGCCTTTTTCGTCGTCATAACAGCAAAGCCATGCCATAGCAGGCCATGGCCGCCAAGAGCGAAGCGGGTTTCGCCCACAGGATTTTGCGTTGGTTTGATGACCACGCCCGCACTTTGCCTTGGCGCAACCCGCCGGGTGAGTCTTTGCCCTTGGATGATCCGAACTGGCCTTACCGGGTTTGGCTATCCGAAATCATGCTGCAGCAAACGACCGTCACAGCAGTGAAGCCCTATTTTGAGGCGTTCACCTCGCGCTGGCCCAGTGTGTCGGATTTAGCGGCTGCGGACGATTCGGATGTGATGGCCGCTTGGGCAGGCCTTGGATATTATGCCCGGGCGCGGAACCTGCTGGCTTGTGCTCGTGCGGTTGTGCGGGATCATGGTGGGCGCTTTCCCTCAGATGAGGCGACGCTCCTTACCCTGCCGGGTTTAGGGGCTTATAGCGCAGCGGCGATCTGCTCGATTGCCTATGGCGGGCATGCTGTTGTGGTGGATGGCAATGTCGAACGCGTCCTGGCGCGCGCCAATGCTGTTGAGACTCCGCTCCCTTCCGCCAAGGCCGAACTCAAGCGATTGGCCGCCTTGGCAACGCCCGAAGAGCGAGCAGGGGACTATGCCCAAGCGATGATGGATTTGGGCGCAACGATCTGCACCCCGAAAAGTCCATCCTGTTTAATCTGTCCGGTTGAGGCGCTGTGCGCAGGCAAAGCACGCGCAACCGACTTTCCCGTGAAGTCCGCCAAGAAGGCAAAGCCCCATCGCACGGGCATCACGTGGTGGATCGAGCGCGACGATGAAGTGCTGCTTGTCCGCCGCCATGAGCGTCACATGCTCGGGGGCATGCGCGCGCTGCCTAGTGATGATTGGGATAAGAAGGGCACAGATGCGGCGCTTTCCGGCGGAGACTTGCTGGGGGAAATCGAACATGTCTTCACCCATTTCTCGCTCACGCTGGAAATTCGCACGCTCCCTGCTGAAACCAGTTGCATCGAAGGACTGGACGGGGAATGGTGGCCCAGAGATCGGATAGCAGATGCGGGCTTGCCCAGCCTCTTTGCGAAAGCCGCCAAATTAGCCCTCAAGGGGAGGAAAGACTGATGAGTATGGAATTCAACCGCCGCGCGTTGCTGAGCGGACTTGGCTTTGGTGCAGCCGCATTGGCATCGCCCGCTTGGGCGAAGAAAAAAGCCACGAAGGGCATAGCGGCGAGCGCGGATTCGCTCGTCAACGCCAATCTCCAGACGCTGCTCGGTGACTGGGTGTCTTCTAAGCGCGTGCCGGGTGCCGTTGCAGCCATTGGCCGCGGGCTAGCGCCGAACCAATATTTTATGGCGGGTGTCTTGGGCGCAGGAAGCCAAACCAAGATGTCGCCTGACAGCCTGTTCCGCGCCTATTCGCAGACCAAGCCCGTGACCGGCATGGCTGCGATGATCCTGATCGAGGAAGGCAAGCTGAAACTTGACCAGAATATTGCGGATTTCATTCCTGCCTTCGCCAATCCCAAGGTGATGATTGACCCTGACAAAAGCCTTGATGCCCGGCCAGCTGCACGACCGATCACAGTGCGTAACCTGCTGACCCACACCGCAGGCCTTGGCTATAGCATTGTGACCAAAGGGCCGCTGCTCGATGCCTATAACAAACTTGGCATTCTCCCCGGCCAAGTGAGCAAACGCGATTTGCCCGGAGTGCCCAAATTTGTGACGGCACCCAGCCTGCAAGAATTTGCCGACCGCTTGGGCACATTGCCTTTGGTCGCTGATCCGGGTGTGAAGTGGAGCTATTCGGTCAGCCTCGATCTGCTTGGCCGGGTGATTGAAGTCGCCAGCGGCATGCCCTTCGATGTCTTTTTGTCGGAACGCATCTTCAAGCCCTTGGGCATGACCAGCACCTATTTCCAAGTGCCTGCAAGCGAAGTCGGTCGCTTGACGGACAATCATTTCCAATTGGGTGGTGCTGCCTTCCCAATCGATTTGGCCAAAGAAAGCATCTATCTTGATAAGCCGCCATTCCCGTTCGGCGGGGCTGGGCTTGTCACGTCTCCCCGCGATTGGGATCAGTTTCAATTGATGCTGATGGGCGAAGGTGCTGTTGGCAAAACTCGGATCATGAAAACGGAAACCGCAAAGCTCGCGATGTCCAACATTTTGCCCCCCGGCGCGACGGTCGATGGCTTTGTGAAGGGCCAGGGCTTTGGTGCAGGTGGCCGCGTGACCATCGCGCACGGCACCAATGGTGAAGGCATTGGCACCTTCGGTTGGGGTGGCGCTGCCTCGACCATTGGCTGGGTCGATCGCACCAAGGGTCTGCGTGCTTCGGGATGGGTGCAGCTGATGACTCAAGGGGAGCAGCGCTTCCCCGTTGATCTTGCCAAGGTGATTTACGGAACGAAAGGCTAAGGCTCTTGACGGGATTCACTGGCTCTCCGCTTGATCGGGTCGACAAACTCAGGTCTGATCCAGAGGCGTTCATTCGCTTCACCAGCGATTGGCGCGGGCGCGTGCTTGGCCTTGAAGGGCTGGACCCTATGGTCTCGGCCGAAGGCACGCTCGTCTGGAAGGGCATGGCCGATATCGCGGCCAATGCCGAACTCGTTTTGCTGGGCCTGATCAATGACAAGCCCCATTTTGTTGAGCTGACAACCGCCAAAGGCGATGTGTTTCGCTCGCCGGCGATCTGGATGGCCTTGTCGGTCCTCTCCGCCGAGGACGCGGCGATCTACGGCACAGCGAGAGCGCTGATAGATTGGCACAACAGCCACAAATATTGCAGCCGTTGCGGCACCGAGTCCGAACTTTTCCGTTCAGGCTGGGGCCGCAAATGCCCCAATTGTGGAACCGAGCATTTCCCGCGCACCGATCCCGTGGTGATCATGCTGGCCGAACATGACGGCAAGGCCTTGGTCGGGCGGCAATCGCGCTTCCCGCCGGGCAATTATTCGGCGTTGGCTGGCTTTCTGGAACCCGGCGAAAGCATTGAAGAAGCGGTGCGGCGCGAGATAATGGAAGAGGCGGGCGTCGTCTGCGGCAAAGTGCGCTATATCGCGAGCCAGCCTTGGCCCTTCGGCGGGTCGCAGCTGATGATTGCCTGTGTGGCGGAGGCTTTGTCGACTGACATCATCCTCGATACGGATGAGCTGGAAGCGGCGATGTGGGTGACGAAGGACGAAGCCGCCGCTGCTTTGGCGAAAGCGCCCGACGCCATATTCAATGCGCCGCCGCCTTTCGCAATCGCGAACACGCTCTTGACCCGCTGGGTGGCTGGAGAATGAGCGGATTGGCCGCCATGGAGGCGAGCCTTGCCACCGTTGGTGACTACGATCTGCGCGGGCCAGTGTTCGAAAGCTTCTTCGAACGATTTCCGCAGCATAAACCAGCCTTCCTCAACCTTGAGGCGTCATCGGGCCGAATGATCAATGAAACGCTGGAGATGATGTTAGGCTTGGCCGAGGATGCCCGCTGGGTGAAGGTCACGCTCGAGAATTTCGTGGACCTACACCGCAACTATGGGGCGTTTCCCGCTATTGACTATGCGGGCTTCATCGATCTGCTGCTCGATCATTTGGCGAAGGCCGCAGGCGAGGACTGGACGGCAGAAGCCGCCACCGCTTGGGGTGCCCAAGCGGCGAGGCTCAAAGGGCTGATCAACGCGTCCGGATTGGTCGTGTTGCCAGCCTGAGACTTACTGCCCCTGCAACCGGGCCATTGCGGCCATGGACTGCTCGGCACCCGATTGAGGCACAGTTTCACCCGTGCGGTCCACAATCGCTGCCCAATTGGCGGCCACCGCTTCAACGGTCCGCTCACCCTCTGGCAAGGCGATACCGCGCGTCATAGTGACATTGGCTGCGTGGAAGAATCCGCCGCCTGCGCCCACGATAGCGTTGGATGGCGCATCTTCTGACACCAGGAACAGAGCCGCCGGCACCACATTCACAGGGTCAAAGGACTTGAACGCTTCTGGTGGGAAAATGTCTTCGGTCATGCGCGTCGCCGCGATTGGGGCAAGCGTGTTGACCTTGATGTTATTCTTCGCGCCTTCCAGATAAAGCGATTTGGTGAAGCCAGCGAGGCCAAGCTTTGCCGCGCCATAATTGGTTTGGCCGAAGTTGCCGTAAAGGCCCGTTGATGATGCAGTCATCAAGATGCGGCCGTAATTCTGCTCACGCATGGTTTCCCACACAGCTTTGGAGCAATTGGCGCTGCCCATCAGATGGACCTTCAGCACCAGATCAAAATCGGCAATGTCCATCTTCACAAAGCTCTTATCGCGCAGGATGCCGGCATTGTTCATCAGCACATGCACGCCACCATAGGCTTCCTTGGCTTTGGCGACCATTTCGACCATCTGGTCATAGTCAGCAACATTGCCGCCATTGGACATGGCTTCGCCGCCCATGGCCTTAATCTCTTCAACGACCTGCAAAGCGCTGTCTGAATGGCCTGTGCCATCACGAGCGCCGCCCAAATCATTGACAACGACTTTGGCGCCCCGCCGGGCAAGCTCAAGCGCATATTCGCGGCCCAATCCGCCGCCTGCGCCTGTGACAATGGCAACTTTGCCTTCGAAACTGATGGTCATTCTATGCTCCTCGCGTGTTTTTGATTTGGCCGCGTCTCTAACCGATTTGAAGGGCGCTGCAATGGCCTATTGCGCCGGGTTCCACAGCAAACTGACCCAAAATGTGCGGGGCGATGCGCGTTCGACGATGCCCGCGGTGCTGATCGCCGTTTCTATTTTTGCGTCCGTTACATTCTCTGCACGCACCGACAAGCGGAAGGACGAGCTGACGCGGACAGTCGCCACTGCATCGAGGGTGAAGACACCGTCTAAAGTGCGGCGATTGAGATCATCTTCAAACTGGGCCGAGACGTAGCGTCCAGTGACAGAGAGGCCTTTCCAGCCCAATGTCGCACTGCCGCTGTGCTTCGGCACTTGGGCCGGGCGCAGGGCATTGAGGGGAAGCGCAATGCCGCTGGCTTTGATCGTGGCATCGGTCAACGCATAGCTCAAAGACGCACGCCAATCGCCAGATCGATAGCGGGCATCAAATTCTAGGCCTTTTGAACTTACCGCATCCAGATTTTGGCGCTGACGATAAGCGCCACCTGCCGCGACGAATCCAACCCCGGGGAAAACTCCGGGGCCGCTGCCCAAGGTGACATTTGCAATGGCATCGGTGAGCCGGTTGGTGAAGGCGGTGAGTGATACTGTTAGCCGTTCGTCCCGAGCGACGTCGAGGGATGTGTCTCGACTGCGCTCGACACGAACGGAGAGGGGGATGGTCCAATCCAACCCAAGTTCCGCTCCCTTGGATCGTTCGGGCGACAGCGCTGCATTGGCTGCCGTTGCATCGGCGCCCACCCGGAAAGGGCGGTAAAGCTCGTTGAGGGTGGGCAAGCGCCAACCGAGATAGGCCGCGCCTCGGACCGTCACCGGTCCTGCGTCATAGGCAAAACCAAAGCGGCCGGTTGGTTCCCAGCCTTGTCGATCAGGCGCGATGTCATTGCGGAGGAAGGCCCCTGTCGCCAATGTGCGTTCCACCAGCCGACCATTGCCGATCCACCATCGATCAACCCGGCCACCGCCGGTTAGCGTCAGATTGCCGAGGCTTGCCGTGAATTCCGCAAAGGCCCCCGCGCTGTCATTGCGGCCACCCGCTTCCCGGCCTCGGGTGGGCAAGCCTGCGACATAAGTGAAAAGCTCATTGGTTTCGCCGCTGGTTCGCCGCCAATCGCCGCCGATGCGAAGTTCTAGGGTCTCACCCAACGGCGGACGGATTTCAAAGCGCGCTCCAAGCCCGGTTGACGGCACATTAAACTGATCGACGGTTTGCGCGACGGTAGTTCGGGTGGCATCAATGCTGACAAAGCGGCTTTGGAATTTTCGGGCTTGCACATAGGCCAAGGCTTGCCATTGCCAGCGTCCGCGATGAACAAGGCGGACGCTTGCATCGGCCCCATCGCCGCCATTGCCGGACAAGATGGTGCCACGCTCTCGCCGATCTGTGAAAGCGGAGAGGGAGGCTTGCAGCTCGGTCTGCGCGGATAGCGGCGCGATGGCGCGGGCGGCAATACTGGCTTGCTCATAGGGGCTGGCCCGATCTGCTGGGCCGCGCTGGCCTGCGATAATGGGGATGAAACCATCGCCGCGCGCATAGTTGGCTCCGATAAAGCCTGTGCCGCCGCCAAGCACCGCGCTTGCTTCAATCGAGTCCCGGCTGCCATAGGCAAGACTGCCTGAGGTTGCGGCGGTGATGCTTTCTAGCTCAATCGTGCCAGCCAGCGCACCATTGCCCAGCGCCCCTGATCCGCCGCCACGCGTGACTTTGATCCGTCCCAAGCGTTCCGGTGCAAAGGCAGGCCAAGTCACCCAGCCGCCAAAGGGGTCGGTCTGCGGCACGCCATCAAGCAGCAGCAGCGCCCTCGAAGACGCGTTGCCGCCAAGGCCCCGAAGCGTCGCGCCTTGGCTGGTCGCATTGGCCGACCGAGCATCGCTCCGCCGAAACTGGGTGAGGCCCGCTACATCCTTCAGCGCGTCTTCGATCCGGTTGGATGCTGTGCCGCTGATCCGGTCTGGCTCCAGCGTGATGATGCTATAGGCCTTGTCGCTCGCCGCATCGGAGAGGGGAGAGCCAATGACGGTGATGCCGTCTGAGATGATCGTGATAGGGATCGCGCTCGCTGAAATTGGTGGCCGAGGCGGATGATGGATGATGAAAATCTGATCGTCTTCAGGTGCCTCTTGCGCCTGCACCGCGCCCGTCGTTCCCGCGAAGGCGGGAATCCATAGCCACAGTCCAAGGAGTTTTGAGGGGTGCAAGTGATGAAACCTTCTGATCGAATATGCTTATGGATTCCCGCCTTCGCG
>DLOX01000106.1:0-436 GCA_002478575.1 Sphingomonadales bacterium UBA7473
AGACCAACCAGGGCCGCTTCATCTTCACTATCTATGAAAAGCGCGTCGATCAAGCGGACCTGCCCTTCTTCTTCGCCCTGATCGATCATCTCGTAAAAAAGGGTTGCCCGGTTCCGCCAGCACTCGCGACAGCCGATGGCAATCATGTCATTGTTGAAGGCGGCAAAGCGATGGCGATGATGGAATTCATGCCGGGCCTATCGGTTTCGCATCCGACGGCTGATCAAGCCAAGGCGGTTGGCCATGCGTTGGGGCAAATGCATGGGGCGTTATCGGACTTCACGCTCGATCGCCCAAACAGCCTGGGTCCCCAAGGCTGGTATGATCTGGCGGATCGATGCGGTGATGATCTTGATCGCATTCAGCCGGGCCTAAAGAGCCGCGTCGCTGATGAAGTGGCGTTCCTCAAATCTCATTGGCCAAGAGACTTGCCGCG
>DLOX01000106.1:472-911 GCA_002478575.1 Sphingomonadales bacterium UBA7473
GACTTGCCGCGCAGCGCCATTCATGCGGACCTTTTCCCCGACAATGTATTGATGGTGGGCGACACCGTCGGCGCGATTATCGATTTTTATTTCGCGTGCACAGAAGTGAGAGCTTGGGATTTGGCTGTCACTCATGCGTCTTGGTGCTTTGAAAATGATGGCACTGGTTTCAATGCCGCTGTCGGCGATGCCCTATTGCAAGGCTATGAAACATCTTTTGGCCTGAGCGAAACGGAACGGAAGGCGTTCCCTGTCCTAGCCAGAGGCGCTTGCCTTCGCTTCCTCCTCACCCGCGCTTGGGATTGGCTCAACACGCCAGCCGATGCTCTCGTGACGCGCAAAGACCCCATCGCGTTCCTGCGCCGTCTTGAGCATTACACCTCTCTATGAGCGATTTGCCCCGCGTTAAAATTGCAACCGATGGCGCTTGCAAAGGCAA
>DLOX01000106.1:960-1085 GCA_002478575.1 Sphingomonadales bacterium UBA7473
GGCGCTTGCAAAGGCAATCCCGGTCCTGGCGGCTGGGGCGCTCTGCTACGGTTTGGCGACAAGGAAAAGACACTGTCAGGCGGCGAGAAAGAAACCACCAACAACCGAATGGAATTGATGGCCGC
>DLOX01000106.1:1145-15144 GCA_002478575.1 Sphingomonadales bacterium UBA7473
AACCGAATGGAATTGATGGCCGCGATTCGCGCACTCGAAGCCTTGAACCGCCCTTGCCATGTCACGCTGGCAACGGACAGCGTCTATGTCCGCGATGGCATCACCAAATGGATTCATGGGTGGCGACGCAATGGCTGGCGGACAGCAGACAAAAAGCCAGTCAAAAATGCCGAACTCTGGCAACAGCTTGCGGCTGCCGTTGAACCGCACAGGGTCGATTGGATGTGGGTCAAAGGCCATGCGGGCGACCCGGACAATGAAAGAGCTGACAAGCTCGCGAGCGATGCGGCCTTGATTGCGGCCAAAAGCGGTGCTTAACTTCCGCACCCCGACTGGCGGGGTGGGAGAGTCGGTATGACATTCGAGTTGTATAAAGACAAAAAGGGTGAGTTCCGCTGGCGCCTGCGCCACGCCAATGGCAATATCATGGCGACGTCAAGCGAGGGCTATAAAGCCAAAGCTTCCGCAACCAAATGCATTGAGAATGTGAAAGCTTCTGCCGATGCACCGGTGAAAGAGCTGAAGTAGCAAGTACCTTCGCCTAAGTGATGAATCGACCCGGCGCAAAGGCTGCCGGGTCAATTCCCTTCAAATCCTCCGGCAATGACCGTTCTTCAATTAGCGCGGCACAGAGCTTCGCGGCGGCAGGAGCGGTTTGAATGCCAAAGCCACCTTGGCCGGTACACCAGAAGAAGCTCGGTTGATTTGGGTCAAATCCGAAGACGGGTTTTCGATCCGCACTGAAGGTCCGCAGTCCAGCCCAGCTACGCTCGACCCGCTCGACTTTCCAATCTGTGGCATTCTCAAGCCGATCGATGGCAGTCGCGACATCCATCTCTTCAGCGGCAACGTCCATCGCCAAGGACGGCGTTTCGTCATGCGGGCTAAGCCACAGTCGCCCTTGCCCTTCGGGCTTGAAATAAAACTGCCCTCGATAGTCGATGACCAAAGGAAGGAAGCTGGGAGCAAGCGGAGCCGTCTGCACCTGCGCGACTGTCCTTCGAAAGGGGTTATGTTGAATAGGGCTTGCATTGCACAAGCGCGCGATATCATTCGCCCATGCACCGGTGGCATTTACAACAATTCGAGCTTCAATCGTTTCGTTTCCGGCTTGAAGCGACCAAATATCGTTCGACCGTGAAGCTGACATGAGCCTTGCTCGAAGCGCCAAGTCCACTGCGTTCCGCTTCGCTTTGCGCAGATAGGCCTGATGAAGTGCGGCAACATCAATGTCCGAACAATCCGGACCGCGTACGCCGAAACACCAATCCGTTCTTAGCCCCGGAATATGGTTCAACATCTGATCGTGATCCAGCCACTCCAGCCGAACGCCTTGCGCAGTGAACTTTGAATAGAAAGCCCTTAGCCCCGCTTCATCATCGGAACGGCCAATATAAAGCGATCCTCTTGGGCGCAAAAAGCTATCTGAAGCAAAATCTTCTGATGGCGCTTGCAACAAGGGGCCAGATGCGGTGGTGAGCGGTTGCACATCCAACCCGCCATAACATTCATCCCAAAACGCCGCTGACCTGCCGGTCGCGTGAAAGCCTGGTTGATCTTCTGCTTCAATCAGGATGACAGACTGGCGATGGTGCAGCTCCGCAGCAAGACTTGCGCCGGCCATTCCGGCTCCAATGATCGCAACGTCATAGACCATCAGTTTGCTCTAGGCAGGCCCAAGGAACTGATCAATTGCGGCGATGGCTTTATCTCGGACAGCATCAACTTCCCGCAAAAGCTCATGCGCCACTGATGCGTCAAACATGAGCAGCTCCGCATTGGGAATACGCGCCGCGAACGCGCGAATAGCGGCTGGCGACACGAGCTGGTCCCCGTCAGTGCCAACAAGAAAGGTCGGGATATTCAACGACTCAAGCCGCTCGCCTGCTGCTGTCCACAACGTCGACTTATAAGCTGCTGCCAACCAGCCTAGGCTCGGCGGACCCAATACATGATCGGGCTGTTGCTCTCTCCACCACAGCTCATCTTCATAGCGGCTGTCATCATGCGTCAAAAAGGACCGTCGGCGAACGTTCGGCGCAGCTGGCCTCTCGTTTGACTTCCAAGCGGGGCGATGCGGGGCAATGGACCCGACAAGGCGCACTGCTTGCGCCACCCAGCTCACAGGAAGCAGCTTCGTCTCAAACCCAAGCATGGGAGCGGATAGGATCAGCTTGTCTGGCTCGATGGTCCCTTCCAGCACCGTCCGCAGAACCAAATGGCCACCCATCGAGTGCCCCATAGCAATATGCGGCCCGGGCGAACTCGCCACCCATTCAGCCCAAAAGTCTGCGAGATCCATGGTCCAAATCTGAAAGTCATCGATATGGCCTGTGCGAGGGTCATCGATGACTCTCCCCGAACCACCCTGTCCGCGCCAATCAAACCCTGTGATGCTCCACCCTTGAGAGTGCCAATGGGCGAGACACTCAAACCATTTCTCGATCATATCGCCGCGACCGGTTTGGAAGAGGATTGACCCGCGAGCATGATCTTTCTGCGGCCAGTTAAAGCGGCGGATCGGCCACCCATCCTTCGCGGCCCACGTGTCGAAAAAAGCACCTTCAGGAATGGCACGCCTGACATTGCCAAAATTAGACATGAGCTATGGTTACTATTTGGTAAGGCATGGACCCTAATGACATGAAACCATGTCTAGTCAAACCATCGAAATCGGTCTGCTCGCAGCGCTCAGCGTTGTGCTGCTCTATGCCATTTACACCGATCTAAAAGAACGGACCATTGATGATTGGTTCACGTTAGGGGTTGCGTTGGCCGCGCCGCTCTATTGGTGGGCAAGCGGCCTGTCTCTTTGGCCGGATGCTGCAATCCAGCTCGGCTTTGGCTTGCTTGTCTTCGGCTTTTTCATCGGCATCTTTGCGCTGGGAATGATGGGTGGCGGCGATGTGAAGCTGCTCGGCGCCTTGGGCCTTTGGCTTCCGCCGACTGCATTTCTCAGTCTTCTCATCATCATGTCGATCGCGGGCGGCGCGTTAACAATAATTTTTCTTGTCCGGCACAAATTGGCAAAATTGGCCGGACAGCCTGAGATTCCCTACGGTGTTGCCATATCGTTGGCAGGCTTTTGGGCAATTTACGAACGATATCTTAACCATTTTGCGTGATGGGTCGTTCAGTCAGACATTCAATCGCTGATTGCGATATGAAGGGGGTACCGCATCATGGATGCTAAAAAGATTGCTTTACTTATAGGCGCGTTGATCATCGCAGGGGTTACTGCGTTCATGGCGAAGTCCATGTTTGAGCAACCCGTGGTTGCTCCCGTGGCATCCGCGATCATGCCTGCCCAAGCGGAAGGCCCAGAGATTCTGGTTGCGACCCGCACGCTGCCTGTGGGTACAATCATTGAGCCTGATAGCTTCCGCTTCCAGCCATGGCCGGAAGAGCTGATTGAAAATGCCTATTTCGTCAAAGGCGAAATGATGGACACGGCACCTGTCGTTGCTGCGCCAGCTGCTCCCGCAGCAGGTGCACCACCTGCCGGCGAACCCGCTGGAGAAACAACTGGCGCTCCTGCCCCCGCTGGTGAGGGAGCGGCTGCTCCGTCGCCTTCGTCGGGCGAGGAAGCAGGTGAAGTTGACCCCACCAAGCTTGCTGGCATGGTCGTTCGCGTTCAGATCACAGCTGGACAACCGCTCACAAAGGGCGCCCTTGTTCAGCCTGGCGACCGCGGCTTCCTCGCTGCAGCGCTTGGGCCAGGTATGCGGGCAATCTCGGTGCAGGTTGACGCTCGTACCGGGGTATCAGGATTTATCTTCCCTGGTGACCGCGTGGATATTGTTCTTTCGCAATCTGTAACAACGCCAGGTTCTGAAGGTCCGCCTTTGTTGGCAGCTGAGACTATCGTGCGCAACGTACGGGTCCTCGCCACCGATCAAAGGACCGTGCCAGAAGATGCCGAGGGGAAGCGCGAAGTAAAGACCTTCTCTACCGTGACCATGGAAGTCACGCCGCGTCTTGCAGAGAAAATCGCCGTTGCTCAATCCATTGGCCAGATCACTTTGGCGCTGCGTTCAATTGCTGACAACACGGCAGAGCTTGAGCGCGCCATTGCGTCGGGTGAAGTCAAAGTGCCGGAAGGCAATGATCCCAAAGCCGAAAAGCGCATGTATGCTCAAATAGCAACACGACCCATTGATACCGGTGTATCGTCGGTCGTTGGCGGCGACGTGTCTCGTTATCAGCGCAAGACAATTCCTGTCGCAAAGCCGCAATCGAGCGGTGCAAGCGGCGGCGTCTCAAGCAACTTCAATCCAGATGGATCACCAAAAGGCCCAGTCGTTCGCGTTGCCCGTGGCAATGCGGTCACTGAAGTCGTGACAGGGAACAAGTAAGATGAAAAGCTCAACTCCGCTTCGTTTGATGCCCTTGGCCTCAATCCTTGCTGTCTCGTTGGCATTGGCGATCAGCCCTGCTGGTGCCGCTCCCGCCAAAAAATCAGTCGCGAAAGCCTCAACAGCCAAAGCGAAGTCCAAGGCAAGAGTAGGATTTCCTGCCGGAAGCCAACGCCCCACGACTGAAGTCCGCTTGTCAAAAGGCGAAGGGGAATTGATCCGCTTGCCCGAGTCAGTGACTGACGTGTGGACGTCAAACCCAGGCGTTGCTGATGTCTACATCAACAATCCTCGTCAGATGTATCTGTTTGGAAAGGATGACGGTGAGGCGACGGTATTTGCGACCTCAGCTTCGGGAGCCGTTGTTTATTCGACGAACGTCCGTGTCGCGCAAAATCTAACATCCGTAGACAAAGTGCTTCGGACAGCGATGCCAGATGCCGATGTGAAGGTAACGATTGCCGGTCAGATGGCCGTTCTTACAGGCACTGTGAAGTCACCTGACGACGCGGCGCAGGCCGGAAGCATCGTTGCGAGCTATTTGAACCCAGGCGTCAATGTCAACGAGCCAAATGCTCAGCTGAAGATTGTCGTCGTCAACCGTTTGCGCACAGCGACACCGTTGCAGGTTAACTTGCAGGTTAAGATTGCGGAAGTGAACCGCTCGCTCCTCAAGGAATTTGGGACCAACATCACAACGCGCGACACCACCAATGGTTTCAATGTTGGCATCGCGCAGGGTCGGGATTTTGGCACGATCAGAGACTTCGACACAGCCGGTTTGCCAAAACTTGATGCCTCGTCTGTTTTCGGATTGCCAGCAGGCTCAATCAGCCTTCCATTCGATCCACGGACTGGCCAATTTGTGACGGGCGGAACTACATTCGATCTGGCGCGTTTGGGGCTGGGAGCTGGAAAGACCGCCATTGGTCTAGCCGGTCGCTTGTTCGGCGTTGATGTTGCTGCGGCCTTGGATTTGGCGGAGTCTGAAGGGCTCTTGACCACCTTAGCTCAGCCCAATTTGACTGCACTATCAGGGGAAACCGCAAGCTTCTTGGCAGGCGGTGAAATTCCAATCCCCCTGAGCACAGGTCTTGGCCAAGTTTCCGTTGAGTATAAGCAATATGGTGTCAGCCTTGCTTTCACTCCGCTGGTCCTCGACAATGGCCGGATTTCAATGCGCGTTCGCCCTGAAGTATCGGAACTAACGAACGAAGGTTCGGTTCGACTAAACGGCTTTTCAGTTCCCGGCATTTCTACGCGGCGTACTGAAACAACCGTTGAGCTCGGTTCCGGCCAATCCTTCATGATTGCTGGCTTAATGCGAAACAATCATACGGGAACCGTTGATCGTACACCCGGAGCGGGAAATGTCCCTGTTTTGGGTGCACTATTCCGCTCACAGAGCTTTCGGCGCAGTGAAACCGAACTGGTCATCATTGTAACGCCCTATCTCGTACAGCCGGTCAACGCGAACGACATCGTTCTTCCAACGGACGGATATAAATCCTCGACCGACGTTGAGCGCATTCTGTTGGGCAAGATGGACTCAAGCAAGGGCGAAGATCGCCCTAAGCCGAGCATGGCGCCGCCTGCTCGAGCCGCTGCGCCAGGCGTTCAAGGTGCTTCGGCGGTCCCCACGACTGGCAAAGGCCAGAAAGATAAGAAAGTCGCGGCAGCGCCCGGCTTTGGTGGCAACTGATCTTAAGGAGTGAGACAATGAAAAAGCTTAATATTGCTAGCCTGTTCGCTCTTGCGATGACCCTAAGCGCCTGTGGCGGCGTTGGTGGTCGCGGCCTTGAGTCAGTTCATCAACCGGTCGTTAGCCGCAATGACTATGCGCTTGATGTAAGCACTTCTGCGGGCGGATTGGCATCCACAGATGCCGCAAAACTGTCCGGATGGTTTGATGCCCTTCAACTGGGCTACGGCGATAAAGTGTCCATCGATCTTGGTGGAAACTACAATGATGGTGCGGCTCGCGCCGCTGTCGCTACAATTGCTGCTCGATACGGGCTTCTCTTGCAAGATGTTCCGCCTGCTTTGATGGGTGACGTAGGCCCAGGCGGCGCTCGCGTCATTGTAAGTCGGCTGAAAGCAGCGGTTCCGACGTGCCCGAACTGGAAAGGCTCAGGCGAACCAAATTTCAGCAACAAATCCTCGTCAAACTATGGCTGCGCGACCAACAGCAACATTGCAGCGATGATTGCCGATCCTGAAGATCTCGTTCGCGGTCGCGGTGCTGCGGGAACAACGGATGTCAACAGTTCCAGCAAGGGCGTTGTCCTCTATCGCAGCCAAGCGCCCACAGGAACAGGTGGCCTGAAAACACCGGGAGGAAGCAACTAATGAACGCGCCTTGGTCTTCTGGACGGACCCCTGCAGGATTGCGGGAGCCATTTACAGCGTTTGTCTGCGACGAGCTGACATCCGCAACCATCAAGTCGGTCTGCACCGAAATGGGCTGGTCGTCGGACAAAGTTCATAAGGGTGGCTTGCGGAACGGCGTTCAGGCCCTCTCCGTGAGTGCAAGTCCGCAGATCCTGTTCGTCGATTTGTCTGAATCAGGCGACCCGTTGAACGACATTAACGCACTTGCCGAAGTGTGCGAGCCTGGAACAATCGTGATTGCAGCAGGCGAAGTGAATGATGTTCGCCTTTATCGCGATCTGGTGGCAAGCGGCATTCAAGACTATCTGCTCAAGCCCTTCTCCGCCGATCAGTTTCGTGAAGCCATTGCACACGCGCAGGCCATCATGAACGCGCCAAAAAACACAGAGGCGGCGCAAGATCGCCCGCACATGTCGGTTGGGGTGATTGGGTCAAGAGGCGGTGTCGGCGCTTCGACAGTGGCGACGTCGCTTGCTTGGCTATTTGGATCAAAATGGACGCGCTCCACGGCTCTCCTTGATCTCGATGTTCATTTTGGGACCGGGGCATTGTGCCTCGATCTAGAGCCTGGCCGCGGCTTAACTGACGCCATCGAGAATCCCGGCCGTATCGATGGTCTGTTCATTGAACGGGCTATGGTCCGTGCGAGCGAGAATCTTTCGATCCTTTCAGCTGAAGCGCCCATCCATCAACCGATGTTGACCGATGGTTCAGCTTATTATCAGCTTCAAGAAGAGTTGAAGGCAACGTTCGAAACGACCGTGATTGACCTTCCACGCTCGATGATCGTTCAGCATCCACATTTGGTTCACGACGTTCAAGCAATTGCGGTCGTTTCTGAACTGACCTTGGCGGGTGCGCGCGACACAATACGGATTCTGTCTTGGCTCAAGTCAAATGCGCCGCAAACAACCGTTGTGATGGTGGTCAACCGTGTCGGACCGGCGGCCATGCTGGAAATTACACAAAAGGACTTTGAATCGTCGATTGAACGCAAAGTTGATATTGTGATCCCAGCCGACCAAAAAACGGCCAGCCAAGCTGCAAAGCTTGGCAAGACTCTTGGCGAAATTGCAAAAAGCACCAAAGTTGGTGCTGGATTGACTGAGCTTGCGGAGCGCTTGCTCGCGACGGTTGAAGAGGCTGGGGATGTAGACCCCAAGAAGAAGAAGGCAAACAAACCTTCGCTTTCTTCAAAGCTTGCCGGCTTAAAATCCTTCTTGCCCAGCAAATCAAAATCCAAAGAAACAGCTGAACCAGCCGTTTGAAGCTTTGGTTAGGATAGTTATTGATCATGGACATGACACAACTTGTGGTGCTGGTTGGAGGGGTCTTCTTGACCCTTGCGCTCATGATCTTTGCGTTTTCCGGGCCAGATACAGGCAAAGGGAAAGATCGCCGTTTGGGCGCGATAAGGGACCGCCATAGCAGTACGGCGGCGCTTACGATCGAAACTCAGCTTCGCAAGGTCCAAGCCGCACGCAGCGAGACGCTCGAAAGTCTGGCACAAAAGTTCATGCCCAATCCAGCGATGATGCGACTTCGTCTCGAAAAGACGGGGAAGAGCTGGCAGCTTGGCACCTACATGGGCGTTTGTCTCGGCCTTGCCATGGCGATTGGATTGGGCGCCTTTCTCGCTGGCGCGCCCGCACATCTGGCCGTTCCCGTCGGCCTTGCATTGGGTCTTGGCCTTCCGCACTTTGTTGTGGGCTCGTTGATCGGAACGCGTCTCAAAAAGTTCAACAACAACTTTCCAGATGCAATCGATCTAATGGTCCGCGGTCTGAGATCAGGCTTGCCTATCTCAGAAACCCTGGGTGTCGTTGCGGCTGAGCTGCCAAACCCGATTGCGGAAGAGTTCCGCATGGTCGTCGATAAGATCCGCATCGGTCGGACAATGGAAGCCGCGCTGCAAGAAATGGCAGATCGCATGGGAACACCTGAAGTTCAGTTTTTTTGCATCACGCTGGCCATCCAGCGCGAGACGGGCGGCAACCTCTCCGAAACTTTGAGCAATCTGTCAGAAGTTTTGCGTAAGCGTGCTGCAATGAAGCTGAAGATCAAAGCAATGTCTTCTGAATCGAAGGCTTCAGCCTATATCATTGGCGTACTGCCCTTCCTCGTCTTTGGCATCATCTACAGCCTGAACCCGCCCTACATGGGACAGTTTTTTGTCGATCAGCGTCTCATCGCGGTTGGCTTGGGCGGTATGGTCTGGATGGGCATTGGTGCGGCCGTGATGGCCAAAATGATCAACTTCGAAATCTGAGTTTGGAAGGGCATGTTTATGCATATCATCGCAGCAGCTTCTCCCAAACTTTTGGGTGTCGATATCATTTGGGCTGCAACGATCTTGTCCGGGATTGCCGTGTTGGCTGTTCTTATGGCGATCTATGCCGCTGCCACAGTGCGCGACCCGATGGCGAAGCGCGTGAAAACGCTGAACGAGCGTCGCGAGCAGTTGAAAGCGGGCATCGTGACATCTTCCACGAAGCGCCGTGCGAAGCTTACCCAGAAAAATGAAACAACTGACCGAATGAAAGCCTTTCTGGGCTCTCTTCGCGTTTTGCAGGATAGCCAACTAAAAGATGCTCAGATCAAGCTGATGCAGGCGGGTATCCGTTCAAAGGACGCTGCAATCGCGGTCATTTTCAGCCGACTGGTGCTACCCATCGTCATTGGCGGCGGAATGGTCGCGTATATCTATGGAATGGGCGGCTTTCCTGACTATTCTCCAATGAAACGGTATGGCATTGCAGCCGGCACATTGATCCTGAGCTACAAAGCCGCAGACATTTGGCTGAGCAATGCCATTTCAAAGCGCTCAGACGCAATCCGCAAGGGCTTGCCAGATGCGCTAGACTTGCTTGTGATCTGCGCTGAAGCGGGCTTGACCGTGGATGCGGCATTTGGCCGCGTCGCCCGTGAACTGGGCAAAGCCTATCCAGAACTTGGCGATGAATTCCAACTTACCGCTATCGAGCTCGGCTTTCTGGCAGAGCGGCGAGTTGCCTTTGAGAATCTAGCAACGCGCGTGAATCTTGAAGCCGTCAAAGGCGTGGTGACAACCATGATCCAAACCGAAAAATACGGGACACCATTGGCGTCTGCTCTTCGCGTTCTTTCTGCCGAGTTCCGAAATGAACGGATGATGCGCGCTGAAGAAAAGGCAGCACGTTTGCCCGCCATTATGACCGTGCCGCTGATTCTGTTCATTCTGCCGGTATTGTTCGTGGTGATCTTGGGTCCAGCAGCTTGCTCGATCTCCGACACATTGATGAACGGAGACGCAATGTAGCGAAGCAGATGGCGGGGTGCCCTACCCCGCCACTTTGCAAGTTGACTGCCTTCGGATCGCGTCAATTGCTGGATAATCATCAGGCGATGCCAAAAGAATGCGGATCAGAGCAATACCGCGATCATAGTCTAACTTGACCACCTCATAGCCAAAAGGCGCGGACTGTCCCTGCTTCACCAGCGCAAGCCGAGCTGGTTTTGCTCCGGTATCACGATCACTCCTGACCGCCGCAACATCGGTGCGCGCATCGAAAATGCTGACCGACCAATAGCGCTCTGGCACGGCTGGCACGTCGATTAAAACTGGTCCTTTGGAGACGTCAAAAACACAGCTGGAATAGACAAGGTCAGGGCTTGGCCTGACAATCGGCTGATTATCAGCCGTTGCCATTTTCCCGAACATGAAGCGATTGGGGACCACATCGCCGCCAATCTTATTCTTGGCAGCAGCCATAAGCGCAAAGGGCGTTGCGACTAAGGTTCCCTGCCAAACCGCAGCAGATGTGATCAAGCCGGCAACGATCGGAGCAATCCAAGAGCGGTTCATGCGCACCGCTCCTTCTTGATCGTCGGCAATTTGGCTTTGGTAGGATCGCTGAGCAGTGCTCCCTTTGGATGATAAGTGCGCAAGGTCAGATCAAAAGCGGGTGTGTTCCCCGTCGGCAACCAAAGCCCTTCAGGCTTTTCTGGCGACACTGTGAAGGACCAATTGCCCGCCCCATCCCGCACCGGCGCATTGCCACCAACGGACCAACGATTGGCCTCATTCTTCACGAGCCAGCCTTCGCCTTTGTAGAGCGTGATGCTCCACCAACGAGCGTCGAGCTCTCCTCCTTTGACCGTGTAAGTGCAAGCACCGTTGAGCGGCGCTCCGTCGCTGTCCGTTCGTGCCGAATAATACATGGCCTCCTTGGCGGGAAGCGCGAGGAGGCCAAACAAGGCCACTCTGGCGCGGGTCAATGCCGAGGCGTCAGCCGTCCCCTGATCCAAATTTGTCGTCCAAGGGCCGTTGGTGATTTGCTTTTGCGAGCCTGCCCCGCGCACTTGAGCGATAGCAAGGCCCGCGCCTCCAATCACCCCAAGCAAGATGCAAATCGTGTAGCGATGCCAAGGCTTCATGGTCCCTCCCCTTCAGCCTTGGACGCTAAACAATGCCACCTATTTCTGCAACGCTGCCTGAGCCGCTGCCAGTCTTGCGATGGGAACGCGATAGGGTGAGGCGCTGACATAATCGAGGCCAGTGCTTTCGCAGAAGGCAATGGAGGCCGGGTCTCCGCCATGTTCGCCGCAGATACCAAGCTTAATGTCGGGACGGGTGGCTTTGCCTCGTTCTACAGCAAGCTTCACTAATTCGCCGACGCCATCCACATCAAGGCTGACGAAGGGGTCGCGCTCATAAATGCCTTTATCGACATAAGTGGTGAGGAAGCGAGATGCATCATCGCGGGAGACGCCAAGCGTCGTTTGCGTCAGATCGTTGGTGCCGAAGGAGAAAAACTCTCCCACTTCCGCAATCTCCCCTGCGCGAAGGGCTGCGCGGGGAAGTTCGATCATGGTGCCGACCAGATATTCGATCCGCTTGCCGGTTTCGGCAAAGACGGCTTCTGCAGTCCGATCGACAACCTCCTTCATCAGCTCCAGCTCACGGCGGGTTGCAACAAGCGGGATCATGATTTCTGGGACTGGCGCAGTTTCCAAGCTGCATGCCGCTTCGAAAATAGCGCGGGCCTGAACCTCGTAGATTTCGGGATAGGTCACGCCCAAGCGACAACCGCGATGGCCAAGCATCGGGTTAAACTCATGCAGCTCTGCGGCGCGCATTTTGAGCGTTTCAATACCAACGCCTGCCGCATCGGCCACTTCGGCAAATTCCTCTTCCCGGTGCGGCAAAAATTCATGCAGCGGTGGATCAAGCAAGCGGATGGTGACGGGAAGGCCTGCCATCACTTCGAAAATCTCCGCAAAATCCTTGCGCTGTTCAGGCAACAGCTTCGCCAGCGCGATGCGGCGTCCAGCTTCATCTTCGGCCAAAATCATCTGGCGAACAGCTGTGATCCGGCTGGCTTCAAAGAACATATGTTCAGTGCGGCAAAGCCCAATGCCTTCGGCACCAAAGTCCCTTGCGACCTTGGCATCAAGCGGTGTTTCTGCATTGGTGCGGACCTTCATCCGCCGCGCCGCATCCGCCCAGACCATCAGAGCGGCAAAGTCGCCAGAAAGTTCTGGTTGAACTGTTGGCACTTCGCCCGCCATCACTTCGCCAGAGGCCCCATCAATGGTGATGAGATCGCCTTCACCAAAGCTCCGCGCGCCAACCCGCAGCGTCTTGCTCGCTACATCAATGACCAGCCCGCCTGCACCAGAGACACAAGGGCGCCCCATGCCGCGCGCGACGACGGCCGCATGGCTGGTCATGCCGCCCCGCGCCGTCAAAATGCCCTTGGCGGCATGCATGCCGTGGATATCCTCAGGCGAAGTCTCGACCCGGACTAAGATGACAGCATCGCCATTGCCGCTCCGCCGTTCAGCTGTGTCGCTGTCAAACGCGATATAGCCTGATGCTGCCCCTGGAGAAGCAGGCAAGCCTTTGGTGAGCACATCGCGCACAGCCTTGGGATCAAGCGTTGGATGCAGCATTTGATCAAGCGCAGCAGGATCAACCCGCAGGATCGCTTCGTCGCGCGTGATCAGCCCCTCATTGGCCATATCGACGGCGATCTTCAGCGCAGCCTTGGCCGTCCGCTTGCCGGACCGGGTTTGGAGCATCCACAGTTGGCCCCGCTCAACCGTGAACTCAATATCCTGCATATCGCGATAATGGGTCTCAAGGATCGCAAACACCCGTGCGAGCTCGGCATAAACCTCCGGCATCGCCTCTTCCATGCTGAGCGGCTTGGCCCCTGCCCGTTCCCGCGCGGCGGTCGTCAGATATTGCGGCGTGCGAATGCCCGCGACCACATCTTCGCCCTGCGCATTGATCAGATATTCGCCATAATAAGCATTCTCACCCGTCGCTGGATCGCGGGTGAAAGCCACACCCGTCGCAGACGTATCGCCCATATTGCCAAAGACCATCGCCTGCACATTGACGGCGGTTCCCCAATCGGCCGGGATATGGTTCAACCGGCGATAGACTTTGGCCCGGTCGCTTTCCCATGACGCAAAAACAGCGCCCACCGCACCCCACAGCTGATCCTGCACATCCTGCGGGAAGGGCTTGCCCCATTCCGCCTCGACCAACCTCTTATATTCCGCAACCAAGGCCCTCAGATCATCGGCGGTCAGATCCGTATCCAGATAAAGCCCGCGATCTTCCTTCGCGATCTCCAGCGCCTCTTCAAACGCCCCATGATCAAGGCCAAGAACAACGTCCGCATACATTTGGATGAAGCGGCGATAGCTGTCCCACGCAAAGCGGATATCCCCAGAGGTTGCGGCCAGCGCCTCGACCGTTTCATCGTTCAGGCCAAGGTTAAGGACCGTATCCATCATGCCCGGCATGGAAACCCGAGCGCCTGAGCGGACCGAGACAAGCAGCGGGTTTGCCGTATCGCCAAAGCCCTTGCCGGTAACTGCCTCGATATGGGCCACACCGTTCGCGACCTGATCGGTCAGCCCCTCAGGGAAAGCCTCGCCACCCGCATAATAAGCCGTGCAGACCTCAGTCGTAATCGTAAAGCCGGGAGGGACTGGCAGGCCAATCGCTGCCATCCCATCCAAGTTCGCGCCCTTACCGCCGAGAAGAAGCTTGTTGCCTCCTCCCTTGTCGTCAACGCCGCCACCAAAACGATATACATATTGGGTCATTTGTATCCGTCCTTAATCACCGCCGTCATTCCAAACTAGATTTGGAATCCAGCCAATAAAGGATGCGCTAGCATCTTGCCGAAGGGCAATTTGACTTCGTCAAAAACGCTAACGCGTCTTTCAATAGCTGGATTCCAAATCAAGTTTGG
>DLOX01000061.1 GCA_002478575.1 Sphingomonadales bacterium UBA7473
CCGGAATATCCGGTTGTAGTCGCGGCAATCGCATCGACATCGATGTTGGCGTCGACTGGCCGACCGCTCAAGTGAATCCGCAGGATCGTCGCCCGGGCATTCCGATCTGGTGGCGGCACAAACTGAACTCGATCAAAGCGGCCGGGTCGACGGAAGGCTGCGTCCACCCCCCAAGGCATGTTGGTTGCTGCCAAAATCAAAACGCCTTCATTATTATGCGCAAAGCCATCCATTTCGGTGAGGAAGGTGGAGACCAAACTGATCTGGCTTTGGTTGGTCTGGCCTGTGCGGGAACCGGCAAGCGCTTCCAGCTCATCAAAGAAGAGAACCGTCGGTGTATCGCGGCGTGCATCGGCGAAAATGGCGGACAGCTTGCGCTCTGCCTCGCCAATATATTTATCGACCACATCCACAACAGGGACATTCACAAACCGCGCTTCGCATTCGCCTGCGGTGGCGCGCGCCAGCAAGGTCTTGCCGCATCCGGGCGGGCCGAAGAGGAGCACGCCGCCGCCTGCTTTGCGCCGGAACTTGGCGAAGAGGGACGGCTTTTTGAAAGGCGTTACGATCCGGCGGTTGATTTGGGTTTTAACCTCATCCAGCCCGCCGACATCATGAAAGCGCAAAGGCGGTGCGCTTTCCGAAAATTGCGTGCGAGCAGCACGGGCTTCATCATCGGCGATACGATCAGCACTGCGCAGGCCCTTTGCCGCAGACGCAAAGCCAATCACGTTGGAGCCATGATCAGAAACCGTCTGCTTCTTCGCTTCTTCGATCATGTCCAGAACGTCGGGATCTTCATCTAGCGGGTGGCTGGCAATGCGCGCGCGGTAAAGGCTTTCGGCCTCCGCCAACTGGCCAGTCGCGATCATCGCTTCGACGCGGTGGCCGAGAAGGGCTGGATCATCGCCTGCTATCTCAAGCGCGGCCTTGGCATCGCCCATTGCGATGGAGGCTTCGGCCAATTGGCGACGGAAAGCGGAAGGAAGTTCATCCAAACCAAGCGCCGCATCGACGACTTTGCGCTTTTCGGCATCTGTTGCCGCCAGAGAAAAGGCCGTCTCCAGCAACCGTGCATCACCCCCTGCATCAAAAGCCGCCATTAAGGCTGACCATGCTGGATTATCACTCATGGGGCTTTGCACTCCTCATCATTATGAAGCTTGGAAATAGTGGCTTTGTTCACCAACGCAATGGGGCGGAAGGCTGTGCCAAAAGGGGACTGTGCGGCGCTTAACCATCCTGCCCCATGGTGAAACGTTAAGGAGTTGCTAACCATCAGTGCATGCATGTTGATCCGCTTCAAAATCGCTTCCGTCACTCCTTTGCTTTTGAGCAAAAGGCCGTTGCTGCTGCCAAAGAAGACAAGCGCACTGACTTTGCCTTCTTCTGGATCAGCTTTGTGTCTTTCTTCATCATCATCATGGGGATGACGAGTTAAGAACGGGCCTTTATAGGCTCCCTTCATGATCATCCCTGTCATTCTATCCGGCGGGTCCGGAACGCGGCTTTGGCCCATGTCAACGCCAGAGACGCCGAAGCAATTTCTGCCGCTGACGGGTGAGCAGACCATGTTTCAGTTAACTTTGGAGCGGGTTGCGGACCCTGTGCAATTTGCGGCGCCGATGATCGTCGCCAATGCGCGGCATGCCGATTTGATTGAGGCGCAGCTGGATGGCCAGCCTGCGACTTTGCTGCTTGAGCCTTGCGCGCGCAATACAGCGCCCGCCATTGCCTTGGCAGCGATTGAGGCAGGTGATGCCCCGATCCTTGTGATGCCCAGCGACCACGTGATTGCTGATGTCGCGGCTTTTCACGCCGCAGTCGCTCGCGCTTTGCCGCTGGTTGATGCAGGCTGGATGATCACCTTTGGGATCACGCCGACGGGGCCGGAAACCGGCTATGGCTATATCCGGATGGGAGAGGCTTTGGCCGATGGCGTCCAAAAGGTTGAGCGCTTCATCGAGAAGCCTCAGGCAGACGCGGCCCAATCCATGCTGGATGAAGGTGGCCATGCTTGGAATGGAGGCATTTTTCTGTTCCGCGCCGATCATTTCTTGGGGGCTTTGGCGGTTCACGCGCCTGACATGCTTGCCTCGGCCCAAGCTTCGATGGCGGCGGCAAAGCGCGAGGGGCAGCGGGTCCTCCCCGATGAAGCTGCTTTTGCAGCTAGCCCCTCCGATTCCATCGACTATGCCGTGATGGAAAAGGCGGAGCGGGTGGCCTGTGTACAAGTGTCCATGGGTTGGTCTGATCTCGGCAGCTGGGATGCGCTTTATGACATCGGAGGGCGAGACGGTGCGGGCAATGTGATCGCAGGCAACGTCCGGCTGGGCGAAGGCGCAGGCAATTTGATCAAGTCCGATGGCATCCGGATCTCAGCAACCGGCGTCGATGATCTGATCATTGTCGCAAGCGGTAATGAAGTGATGATCCTGCCGCGCGGGCAATCGCAAAGGGTGAAGGGATTTAGTGGCTAGATTCCGATCAGGTCATTCCGGACTTGATCCGGAATCCATGCCTCTATCTTTGTGGAAGTCTGGATATATCAAGTTTGGTTCAGACGGTGAGGCATGGATTCCGGGTCGAGCCCGGAATGACGATTTGGTTGCATTTGCAAAACCGTCCGTCGCTGCTAACTTCACAGCCGAATGTCCGAACGCAAAATCAAAAAATGGGTAGAGGCCGGTCTGATCGATGCGGAAGCGGCTGATCGCATTCGGGCTTGGGAAGACGCAAATAGCCGTCCGCTTGGCCTTTGGGCGCTGATTGGCTTGGGCGGCTTGGCCATTGGATTGGGGCTGATCTCAGTCGTTGCCGCCAATTGGGATGATATCCCGGGCGCTGTTCGGCTGGCCCTTCATTTCGCTTTGATGCTTGGCGTAGGCGGTTGGGTCTGGTGGCAACGGAGAGCCGATGCTGATCAATCGCGCTGGTTTGATGATGCGGCGCTTTTCATCTTCGGTATGTTGGGCCTCACTTTCTTTGGCCATATCGGGCAAGTTTATCAGACCAGTTCGCCGCTGTGGCAGGCGTTTCTGGCATGGCTGCTGCTCTTTTCGCCGATCCTGCTTTGGCAGGGTCGAGGATGGTTGGTTGCTGCCGGATGGTCAGCCGCTGTCTATTTCACCGCATCAAACTATCTGAGCTGGCTCTATGAACCCAACCAAAAGGTGGATTGGGCGGTCCTCGGCACGATTACCTCCATACCAGCGATGGCGATGGCCGTTGCGAGCGCACTGCGCAGTTGGGTTGGCAATGGCGATTTCTGGCGGCGGATTGAGCAAATTGGGTTGGCCGTTCTGGTCATCGGCGTCAGTGGTTCAACAGTCGCTTCCGCCTTTGGCGTAAGAGACGGCAAAAACGGCGAGGCGATGCAAGTCGCGGTTATTCAACTGCTATGGCTGGCCATCGCAGCGGCCATTGTTCGCGCTTCTCGGCCTAACCCTTCGGGCCGGGCAACGGCAATGATCCTCGTCATTGCTGGGTTGGTGCTGATGGTGACAGCGATTTTGGGGACGAGCACGCTGCTCTCCGCAGCCCTGTTCATGAGCCTTTGGGGTGCCATAGCGATGGGAGCCTTGTCTGCGGGCTGGCGCGTGGTCTTCCAAATTGCCGTTGCAGCGGTGGCGCTTCGTTTGATCATCTTGAGCTTTGAATTTGCCGATGATTTGCTCGGCAGCGGATTGGGCCTAATCATGGCTGGCGTCATGACTCTTGGCGTGGCGTGGATCGCTGTTCGGATTTCGAAGCGCTATGCGCCTGTCGAAGGGGAGCCATCGGCATGAAGCGAAGCGCTCTCCTTCTCATCGCCGCACTGGCTTTGCCATTGGCAGGGCTGGGTTTGACCTGGGCTGATACGCATCGCAATGCGCAGCTTGGCACCGATTGGGATGTGCCAATCCAAGGCTATGATCCCCGCGATCTGCTGCGTGGCCACTATATCACCTATCGCTATGATTGGCCGGGGTTGACGGAAGAGCAAGAACGCAGCTTCATCACTGAGCTTTGCATAGAGGGCGTAGCGCCCAATATTAGCCGTGTGACGATCCCCAACATGCCAATGGTGGAAGTGGCAGGTGAAGCGCCGCCGAAACCGCCCAAATGCACCATCACGGCACGCGCCCCGCGGGGCGGCGATAATCAGGGCAATGGCCTTGAAGGCGGGCTTTATTATCTGCCGCAAGACAAAGCGTTGGACTATGAGAAAAAGCTCGCCAATCCAAAGCTTCAAGGCGTGATCCGTCTGCGCATTCGCGATGATGGCATCACGCGGCCCGTTGGCATCAGCTTCCGTCCCCGACCCGCTGAGCCATTGGCGACACCCCCGCAGGAAGGGCAGGATGTGGGGACCATTCGTCGCTGATAAAGCGGCGAAATGATCACACAAATCCTCTGGTTTAAGCGCGATTTGCGGCTGAGCGATCACGCGGCTTTTGTCGCGGCGGCGTCTGCCGGACCCGTCTTACCGCTGTTTGTGGTGGAACCTGAGTATTGGGCGCTTCCTGATGTGTCTGAACGGCATTGGCGCTTTTGGTCGGCCTGTGTGGAGGATGTGGCCGAGGCGATCGCAGCGCGGGGTGGCCAGCTGATTGTCCGGGTGGGAGAGATGATCCCGGTGCTTCAGGCTCTTCATGAAGAGATTGGCGACTTCGCGCTCCACAGCCATCAAGAAACAGGCAATGCTTGGACCTTTGAGCGCGACAAAAGTGTCAAAAGCTGGTGCCGCAGCAAGGGCGTGATTTGGCACCAGCATCGGCAATTTGGCGTGTTGCGGGGGTCCTGCGTCAATCGCGATCGCTGGTCCGCGCAATGGGATCGGATGATGGCGCAGCCGCTCTTGGTGGAGCCGGTCGTTCGGGAATGGGTCAAGGCAGTAAGTGGACCAGTGCCGTCATTGCGAGCGAAGCGTGG
>DLOX01000260.1 GCA_002478575.1 Sphingomonadales bacterium UBA7473
CAGCCCGGTAGCTCGTCAGGCTCATAACCTGAAGGTCGTAGGCTCAAATCCTACTCCCGCAACCAAAAAAGTCTCAGCTTTGCAAAGCCTCAACAAAAAGCCTCGGTCGAAAGACTGGGGCCTTTGTTCGTTCTGCTGCAAACTCTGCTCGGTTCGCTCTAACGAGCTTGGCGTCGCACCGCTTGGATAGGCTGGCACTCCGACCGTTTACGCGCCTACTAAGCTGACACCACTCGATCCATCAGTTTGCGCGCAGTGCACCTCCTTGCCTTGCTCGAACTTCTTAGGAGCAGCCCGATCAGGACAGCCGAGCGTCTCGCAGGCGTCCTCGAAGTACTGAAGGCTAAGCGGGCACCCAATTGCCATGAAATCCGGGGGGAATGCGATGCGGGATCTGGATGACAGCGGCAGGTGGGCCCTCGAAATTCTGAGCATTGAGAATGACCAGATCGCTCGTTCCCTCGGCTGGCGTGATGACATAGCCCATCAGCCAGCCATGATCCTCCGCAGTCGCATTGGCAGCTGGAACGAAAACGAACTCGCTTGCCACGCGGCCCTTGCCAAAATCATGAATGTGGCGCGTGCCGGCTTCAAGATCATGTTTGAAGAGCTTGGTCTCTTCCGGGGTAGATTGATCGGCATCCTTTGGAAGGCCAAGCGTATAGGCATAACGATAGGGCAAGCTTGTGCGGCTTTCGTTCATCCGGGGAAATTCTTGGGGATCAGCGTCTACGGTGGAGCGCGTCACGCGCTTCGCCACGGGGTCAATATGCCAACGCTCAAAGGGGATTATTGTTGAATCGACGCCTGCCGTTTTTTCCGCAAAGACCTTATCGTGCACGCACCCATCGAAAGTGACGCTGCCGTCTGGGTTGTCATAGGCATTGCAGGGGTGGAACACATAACAGGGATCGATATCGCACCAGATCGTATCCGTGCCCTTACCGTCCTTGGCGAGCAGCCCGACCCGAGGCTTATGTTTCGGATTCCACTTGTAGGGAAAGCCGTCGCCGCTGATATATTGCTTCAGTGAGAAGGTTACGGGCATGTCGAGAATGATCACATAATTTTGGGTGATCATACAGTCGTGGATGGATGGGCCATCTTGCACCGCGATCGGCTCTTCGCGCCGCACCTTGCCTTCAACATCCACAATCACATGCCGAATTTCTGTCATATTCTCGGCCGCATAGCAGATGGCGTGTAGCTCTCCTGTCTTTGGATCGAGATGAGGATGGGCGGAAAAGCTTCCCCCTTTTAGCGTCTCACCCCAGGGATCGTAAGCTATGGTGTTAAGCTCTTCATCAATCCGTACAGGGCAGCCGCCTGCCTCAACCAAGGCCCAAGTCGATCCTGCGTGACCCATGACATTGGTGTTCACAATATCGAACGGCGGTTCATGGGGGCCGGGTGCCGTCGGCTCCCCCAGCGCATCAGTGACGGCGCAGGATCGGATCCATCGGTTGCGATACCACAGCGCTTTGCCTTGCTGGAGCCGAATTCCATGGACCATCCCGTCGCCCATGAACCAGTGATAAAGGCCGGGATTGGGCGGTGTGATGGGATTGGGACCGATCCGAATGTAGCGACCGTCAAGCTCCGCTGGAATGGAGCCTGTGACCCGAAGGTCGGTTAGCGTTTCCTCCGATGGCAGTGGCTCATGAATGCCCATCAGATAGGGATTGGGCTTGTCAGACTTTCGACGATTGCGGTTGAACTCTGCAATCTTCGTCACACCCTTGTTCATCGTATCGCGGATCAGTGTTCCAACTGCACCAGCCATTATTAGACTCCCTCGTCTTTATAATCCGTTCCCATCAGCGGCGGCTGATCAGAACTTGATCGAGGCCTCCACGCCGAACTCTCGGGTTGGAACCGCAACCCCGAAATAGAAGATGCCCGCATCAAGCGACGCGCCCAAACGGCCCCCTCCTTTGTGGAATAGGTCACGCGCATATCCGCTTACCCTCAGATTCTTGATGTTTTCGCCTTCATGGATGAAGGCAAGGGACATATCGACTGTCCCTCGACCCGGGATCACGTCGCGTTTGGCGCCTGTCGTATCGGTAATCGCTGAGACGAACGAGGAGCCGGTATAGGCATAGTCGATGGTGAAGCTCAGGCTATTTCCGCCGCCGATTTCCCGAAGATAATCTGCGCCGGCGTTGAACGTATACTTAGGCGCGCGCCGAAAATTCCGAGTGGCTGACACGTCTATGAGTGGGTTACCTGGACGTGTCAGATCAGGCAGCAGGAAGCTGCGATATTTGGCATCAAGATAAGCGCCAGACGCACGCAGGGTCAGTTCAGGCGAAGGGCGGGCCTGCATTTCCAACTCAATGCCCCGAATACGAGCCGAAGCGGCATTTTGAACCACCGTTTCGGTTCCGGCACCACCAGCGGCTGCGCGCAGGATCTCTTCCTGCTTATTGTCATAGTCAGCTTGGAAAATGGTGGGGTTGAAACGGAACAAACCGCCCGCAAAGTCGGCCTTCAATCCGATTTCATAGCTATCGACCTTTTCTGGGTCATAGGGCCCAAGTGATGTTGGGGTCGTACCGCGACCATTGAAGCCACCAGACCGGAATCCGCGCGACCAGCTGGCGTAGAGCATCGTGTCGTCATTTGGCTTCCAATCGAGAATGAAGCGCCAAGTCGGATCGTCGAACTTCGCTTTGAGATTGGAGGTGAAGGCCGCAGTTGGCGGTAGCGAATAGTTGGTCGCAAACCGTTTGGTTTCGGTCGTGTAGCGGCCGCCGACTGTCAGCCGGACGTCATTGCCAAGCTTGACAATCGATTCCGCAAAGATGGCGAAGGATTTAAGTTTTTGTGAAGACACAATATTCTGAACTGGGCCACCCAAAAGATAGAAGGTGGCGAGTGGCAATCCGGGAACAGGCAGCGGCCGGATATTATATTTGGTGTCGAGATAGTAGATGCCCGCGACGATATCGACCCGATCTGAGATGTCGCCTTGGATGCGAAGCTCCTGACTGAATTGTTTGTAATCCTGATCGCGCGCAGCAACGACAAACGGAACCGATACACCAGGTCCAAGAGGAAGGAGCGGCGCGCCAGAATTTTCCTCAAGCAGTGAGTCATTTGTATCTCGATAGCCGGTAACGGCCGTCACGTTGAATCGACCGATCTTCGACTTAAGCTCAAGCGAAGCTGACCAGCCATCAATGAAGCTCTGGAACGGGATGGATGAATTGGCGAATTTGAATCGCTCGGGGCGTTGGCGCAACACACCCAATGTGTCGCAGCCCAGCTCACCCAAGCCAATGGACCGCGTCAAATCGCAAATCGTTCCGCCCGCACCAAAGGGGAGGCCAGTACCCTTTGTAAGGTTGATGTTGGATGGATAGGTGCTGCGGTCCTTCATATACTCCAGCGTGCCAAGGATTGTTGTGTCTGCACCAGCCTCGGCAAGCATCGAAACGCCCACTGAATAATAGTCTCGACCTTCTTCCCGTTTGCCGGTTGCCCGATTGCGCGTGAAAGAATCTGACGTCCGCCGCAGGCCATAAATTTTGGTGGAGATAGCATCACCGATCTTTGGCAGGTTAACCACAGCATCAAAATCAAGCGTATTGAAGCTGCCATAGCGAGCGTGGAGCCGTGCTCCAAACTCGCCGGTGGGCTTGGTGCGGCGAACGCTGATAACGCCTCCCACCGTGTTTCGACCAAAAAGGGTGCCTTGCGGCCCGCGAAGGACTTCAACTGACTCGATATCATAAAAGTCAACGTTCGCGCCTGTGTTCGTCCCCAAGAACACGCCATCAATGGCAACCCCGATGGCTGGATCAAAGGTCTTTTCGAGATCGGCAAAGCTGATCCCGCGGATGGATGCCGAAAGGCTGTTCCCTGAAAAGGCAATGCGACCGAGCTGCACATTGGGCAAGAACTTCTGAACACCAGTCAAATCCGTGATCACTGAGTTTTCAATGGATTGCGCATCAACGGCGCTGATGGCGAGTGGCGTCTCTTGCAGATTTTCCTCGCGTAACCGTCCCGTGACGACAATTTCTCGAACTGCGCCCGTGTCGCTGGCACCAGACTCTGCCTTGTCTTCAGTTTGCGCGAACGCCGATGTCCCAGAAAAACTTAGAATGCCCGCGATAAGGCCCAACCCAACATGAGCCGGCAAGCGGCGGACAATCCCTTGAAAACGTGACCTCGTCATATCATCCTCCCAAATAATATTTTCGTTCTTCAACTGTGCAGATTTGTGGCGCCAAACGTTAGGCTTCTCCCTGAGATCGCGGGGCAAGTCGGAAAGACTCTCTCGAATATGTCACGGAGCTTAAGGCGACATGCGGAAGGAGCTACTATCCATTCTGATACATTTGTATCAATTTAAAGGCGCGGGTAGGATCGAGGTGCTTCAGTGTGAAATTGACTGGATATCTATCGACGCTGCAATCGCGATTGGCCGCAGCGATCTCATAGACATTTGATTAGGATAGGAAAATTTCTCTAGAGAGAGTGCCACTTCGCCATATGGCTTTGGCGCAATAGCCGCTCGCTCAATATAAATTTGATGCTAGGCCGAGGGGTTAGGGGTGCATACAATCGTTTCAAACCATTGACGGATTGAGGTCCGCCTGCTTCCAGTTTGACAAGCCCATCCCAATCCAGCACGCACGCGAAGGATATAGCGTGCCAAAAGGGGTGACGATGGAAGAACATGGGACAAAGTCTAAGCTTCTGAAGGCCGCCATCACCATTTTCGGTAACAAGGGCTATTCAGGCGGCTCTGTCCGACAAATTGCAGAGCTTGCAGATACCAATATTGGGGCGATCAAATATCATTATTCGTCAAAGGAAAAGCTTTGGCAGGCGGTTGTAACCCATCTTTTTGAGAAGCTCAGCAGCCATATCATGCAAGACGCCGACAAATGGCCAATCATGTCGCCGCGCGAGCGTGTGATGAATTCAACGCGAAACTATATCTACTTTTGCGCAAAATATCCTGAGCTCAATAGAATCATTCTTTCGGAAACCATTCAGAACGGAGAGCGCCTCCATTGGCTTGCCGAAAATCACGTCCGACTGTTCATTGAACGATCTATCGCATGGATGGCGTTGGCCCAGGAGGATGAGGTTTTTCCCAAGGATATTTCGGTGCTTAACTTGGTTTTTGTTTCCATGTCAGCAGCCCAAAATTTATTCCTCATGGCACCCTTTGTCGAACATGCCTTTGGCATTAATGTGTTCAAAGATGACCAGATCGAGAAACATGTTGATGCTGTGACCAGCCTCCTCTTGAGACAGGCCGAGAAGAAGGGCTGTTAAGCGGCCAGCTACCGACCCCCTGATTAAGAAGGAGAGGATCCATGAAATGGAAATGGGCAACATCGCTCAGCTCTTATTGACCCAAGCTGCCAATGGCGGACCAATAGGCACATGACCATTTCGCGCCACAGCCAGAATAGCGCCTTCGTTTTTCAAGGCGGGGGCGCACTTGGGGCGTATCTGGCGGGTGTCTATCAGGCCCTGACGGAGGCGGGCCATTTGCCAGACCAGATTGCAGGGATTTCCATCGGTGCGATCAATACGGCGATCATTGTCGGCAATCCGCCTGCTGCGCGGATCGAAGAACTGCGCGCCTTCTGGAACATGGTGTCATCGCGGGTCGCGGCATCGGCCCTTTTTCACAGCATGGCCTTCACTTTGCTAGCTCCGCAGGCGTTGGGCATAGGCTGGGCCTGAGCTTGGACGAAGGGCCGGAATGACTTGGGGGGCTGCATGGGTGCAATACAGAAAAGATAAAGTCTCATGCGCTAGGTTTCGCCTGCCTCCGGCCCGGAGCCGACACTCCTGTTCACCAATCTGACTTTTGACAGTTTTGACACGGAATCGGCTTTTTCATGAACATCTGTTCATCTTCAAAGTCTGACGTCGTTCCGCTCAGTAGCCGTCACGACGGCAATTGGGTGAGAGGAGAGCCAGTCGAGTTTCATTGCTTAAATAGAACATAAGATGATCTAAAAGTCAATGAAAATCCAATAGAGTGAGGGGGTTTAGTGCTTCAAGGTGGATGGGCAGTGTCTGCTCTCGACAAGTTTTCGGTCGTTCGAAGGGACAGGTCGCACCTTCAAAACCTGCCTCCCATTCAGGTCGCGAGGAACGACTGAGTTTGCGTGGGAAGGTGAATGGTGGCTTTCAGAGCCTCTAGTAACAAAGCTGACGGTCTGCAAACATCCAAATTCGAGGCAACCGGATCGTTTCTAGCGTCGGGCTCAAAACCTGACTAAGGTTTCTGAAATTTCCGAAAAATCGCTATATATGAAATCCGGCGGCTGTTAGGCGCGAGCAGATCCTCCAGCATTTGAGCACACAGATGTAACGAGGCACGCAGAGAGATGAGTATGACCGACGAACAACCCATGGTCGTTAGGCCAGCCGATCTGATTTTTTTCTGGGACAAAAAGAGTCGGGATAAATCGGAAAAACACAATCAAATGGGCGTGATCATAGATAACGGTAACGTTATATACTCGAACGATCGTGTGCGATCTATAAGCCTAGTAGATATTTTGAATGAAGGTAGATTCAGCATATATCAAAATGATTTTTCCGACGAGATTAGAATAGGAGCAATAAATTTTTTTCGAGCAAACTATCAAAAAAAGATGATAGTTGAATCTGGAATTAGGCATCTAATTGGGGGAAATACACTCCCATTTATTGAACAAAGTATTTTTCCAAGAAAACCTTTCTACGCCGGAGATGAGGAATACGACGCTGCTTGGGATAAATTTATGAGTCTAATTCGTCCGGGAGATGCAATATTTACTACAGATCATCAAAGTGCTCTTAGCCGGTTCATTAGTTCATTCACGCACGGACCATGGAGCCACATGGCATTGTATTTGGGTGATGGTCAAATTCAAGAAATGGTAACAAGCGGGCTGCGTCGTTGCTCAATAAACATCTATAGGACCCGGTCTCGGTGGGTGGCAGCATATCGCACTGCCAAGACGGTTGACACCCTCCCAGACCCAAAACTTTTTTTTGATGAGTGCGATAGGCAATTGAGCGAACCCGCTCGCTATGCCTACAAGAAGGTAATCTATTACGGGCTTAGGTCTTTCTTTGGGGACCATTCCCATGATTGGGTCCCAAACAGTGTGATTTACTCGGGACGATTTTTCTTCATCGCTCAGGCTTAGGCAAAAGGGCAGGTCAACGCTCGACGAAAGCGTCTGAAACCAATGTCTCCTTGCAGGAACCACGTCACACTTCTTGACGGCAGCTTCGTCGGCGAGAGCTGACGGGCCGGCTCTCTTGCTGAATTGGCAGCTTACCGAGATTCGTTTGCCAAAAGCGGACAGTCAGCAATCCCCAACTTACCTGCCCTCAAGCTCCAATCCCCCTCAAACCCGCAAAACAACCCTGACCTCATCCCCCACCTTAACCCCTTCGGCCTTCCGCACGCTGGCCTTCAGGGGCAGCATAAATCCGTCCAGCTCCTTCGCTGGAAACACCGACGTGCTCCATTCCGTGCCACCGATCCGAGCTAGCACCTTCACTGACCCGAACCCGCCTTTGCGGCCTTGTGATTTGATGCGGAGGGCGGCCGCCGCTTCTCCGGTGATGGTCATGAAATGCCATGCGGCGGGGACGCTGGGGTCTTTTGATTTCCAGAGCCAGATGGGGCCTGCCGCTTCAAGGTCCGCGCTGTGGGCCGCGCCGCCGGGGTCATCGCCAAATTCATCGGCGATGGCAGCGATATCAGCGGGCAGGGCGGGGCGTTTGGCCATGGAGCCTAAACCAATTCCTCCCGCACCTTTTTGCCCTTGCGACCCTTCACTGTCGCGACCGCCTCCACGCGCGGAGCCTTGGCGAGCACATCCTTTAGATAATGCCCGGTATAGCTGCGCGGATTGGCGGCGACATCTTCCGGCGTGCCTTCCGCGACCACTTCGCCGCCCTTCACGCCGCCTTCAGGGCCAAGATCCAAGATCCAATCTGCGGTTTTGATCACATCGAGATTATGTTCGATCACAATCACGCTATTGCCTTGTTCGACAAGCGCATGGAGCACTTCCAAGAGCTTGCGCACATCTTCAAAATGAAGCCCGGTGGTGGGCTCATCAAGGATATAAAGCGTGTTGCCGGTGGCGCGACGGCTGAGTTCTTTGGCAAGCTTCACCCGCTGCGCTTCGCCGCCGGACAGCGTCGTCGCTTGTTGTCCGACCTTCACATAGCCAAGGCCCACTTCCGCGAGCATCGCCATCTTGTCTCTTATGGGCGGAACGGCTTTGAAAAACTCAACCGCATCTTCGACCGTCATGTCGAGCACATCGGCGATGGACTTGCCCTTGAACTTCACTTCCAACGTCTCGCGATTATAGCGTGCCCCATGGCAGACGTCGCAGGTCACATAAACGTCGGGCAGGAAGTGCATTTCAATCTTCAACACGCCATCGCCTTGGCACGCTTCGCACCGCCCGCCCTTCACGTTGAAGCTGAAGCGGCCGGGTTTATAGCCCCGTGCTCCGGACTCGGGCAGGCCCGCAAACCAATCGCGGATATTGGTGAAGGCGCCGGTATAGGTCGCGGGGTTGGATCGCGGCGTGCGGCCGATGGGGGATTGATCAATGTCAATCACCTTGTCGCAATATTGGAGGCCGGAAATCTTGTCATGCTTGCCGGCAACCACGCGCGCGCCATTGAGGGTGCGAGCGGCAGCGGCATAGAGCGTATCAAGCGTGAAGCTGGATTTGCCTGATCCTGACACGCCGGTGATGCAAGTGAAAGTGCCCAGCGGCAGACTGGCCGTTACGCCTTTCAGATTATTGGCGGTGGCATTGTGCACCGTAAGCTTCTTGCCCGTGCCTTTGCGGCGTTTGGCGGGCACCGGGATGGTCCGCCGCCCGGTCATATAGTCCGCAGTCAAGCTGCCTTCTGCGGCCTCAATATCTGCTAGCTGGCCCTCAGCCACGATCGTGCCGCCATGGACGCCGGCTCCGGGACCCATATCGATGATATAGTCCGCCGTGCGGATCGCATCTTCATCATGCTCAACCACCAGCACGGTATTGCCCAAATCGCGCAGGCGCTTGAGTGTTTCCAATAGCCGGTCATTATCCTTTTGGTGGAGGCCAATGCTGGGTTCATCCAGAACATAAAGCACGCCTGACAGCCCCGAGCCGATTTGCGAAGCGAGGCGGATGCGCTGGCTTTCCCCGCCAGACAGCGTGCCAGAAGTGCGGTTGAGATTTAGATAGTCAAGGCCGACATTGTTCAAGAAGCCCAGTCGCTCATTAATCTCCTTCAAGATCGCTTTGGCAATTTGCCGCTGCTGATCATTGAGCTTGGGCTCCAGCGTCGAAAACCAGTTGAGCGCATCGACGACGGACAATTGCGCGGCGGCACTGATCGTGCTTTCACCCACGCGGACGGCCAGCGCCTCGGGCTTCAGCCGCGCCCCGTTGCAGGTTTCGCAGGGCTGCGCGGTTTGGAACTTGCTCAATTCCTCGCGCATCCACGCGCTATCGGTTTGCAGCATCCGCCGCTCCAGATTACCGATCACGCCATTGAACGTCTTTTGCACGTCATAGCTTTTGCGACCGTCCTGGAAGGTCAGGCGGATGACCTCATTGCCCGATCCATTGAGGATGATCGCAGGGATAAGCGGCGGCAAATCCTTCCACGGCGTATCCAAGCTGAACCCAAAATGCCGCGCAACGCTGGCGAGCACCTGCATATAATAGGGGCTGGGCGGATTGCTCTTTGCCCAAGGCACCACTGCGCCTTGCTTGATGGTGAGTTCGGGATTGGGGACGATGAGCTCAGGATCGAAGCTCAGCCGTTCGCCCAGGCCATCACAGGCTGGGCAGGCGCCTTGCGGGGCGTTGAAGCTGAACAGGCGCGGTTCGATTTCGGAGATAGTGAAGCCCGAGACGGGGCAGGCGAATTTTTCGGAGAAGATGATCCTGCCGGGCGGGGCATTGTCGTTAAGCACCGCTCGCCCTGAGCTTGTCGAAGGGTTGCCTTCTTCGGCTGGCTGGGCTTCGTCAGGCTCAGCCTGAGCGGTTGACGATGGGTCAGCCGGATCGACATAGGCCAAACCCTCAGCCAGCTTCAGAGCCTGCTCAAAGCTATCCGCCAGCCGCGCCTCTATCCCCTCACGGACGACAATCCGGTCAACCACAACCTCCAGATCATGCTTATATTTCTTATCGAGCGCCGGGGCCTCATCAATCTCATAAAACTGCCCATCGATGCGGACGCGGGTGTATCCGGCCTTCTGCCATTCGAGCAGTTCCTTGCGATATTCGCCTTTCCGCCCGCGCACGACGGGCGCGAGCAAGAACAGCCGCGTCCCTTCCGGCAAAGCCATAACCCGATCCACCATCTGGCTAACGGTCTGCGCGGAAATCGGCAGTCCGGTCGCAGGCGAATAAGGAATGCCAACCCGCGCCCACAAAAGCCGCATATAATCGTAAATCTCAGTGACGGTCGCGACGGTCGAGCGTGGATTGCGGCTGGTCGTTTTCTGCTCAATGCTGATCGCCGGGGAAAGCCCATCGATATGATCAACATCGGGCTTTTGCATCATCTCCAAAAACTGGCGCGCGTAGGCCGAAAGCGACTCCACATAACGCCGCTGGCCCTCAGCATAGATGGTATCAAAAGCGAGGCTTGATTTGCCTGAGCCAGACAGGCCCGTGATCACCGTCAGCGTGTCGCGCGGGATATCAACATCGACGCCTTTGAGATTATGCTCCCGCGCGCCTCTTACTTTTATATGAGTCAGCATGCTCGCTCTGTTTCACATCTGTTCGCATAGGGCAAGGGGGATCAAAAGGCGGTGGGCGCATATAAAAGCAAGTTGGTCTGACCGCTTGGCTCTGATAGCGTGCCGCCCAAGATGCAGATTAATATCGAACAGCAAGAGCTGCAAAGCCGATCGCTTTTCCTTGGCGTGCCCATGTATGGCGGCATGGCACATATGCATTTCATCACGGGGGTAGTGCAGCTGACGCGCAAATGCGCCGAGATTGGGATCCGGCTGGAGACTTATTTCCTCGCGAACGAAAGCCTTGTGCAGCGGGCGCGGAACACGGTTGTGGATCAATTTCTGCAATCCGATTGCAGCCATATGATCTTCATCGATGCTGACATTGGTTTCGATGCTGACAGTGTCATTATGATGCTTGCGATGATGGCAGAGGATGGCCCCTATGATGTGCTGACTGCGCCTTACCCGAAAAAGAATATCAGCTGGGAAAAGGTGCAGGCAGCAGTGGGGCAAGGCTTGGCGACTGACGATCCGGCTCAGCTGGCTAACTATGTTGGCGATTTTGTTGTGAACTTCAAAAATGTGACTGCCGGAGAGAGCGTGACCATCGATCTGCAGGAGCCTTTTGCCGTGTCAGAGGCAGGCACCGGATTCATGATGATCAGGCGTGCGACCTTTGAAAAGGTGAAGGTGGCTTTCCCGGAACGCGACTATGTCTCGGATCTTCATCGCTCTCCGGGCTTTGACCCGGAGCGCACGATGCACGCCTATTTTGATTGCGTGATTGATCCAGAAACGAAGCGTTACTTGTCTGAAGACTATTATTTCTGCCGCACCGTGTGGAAGGCCGGGATGAGCGTCCATATGTGCGGCTGGATGCAGCTGACGCACACTGGTGCCTACACCTTCGGTGGATCGCTTGCGCATATGGCGGCGATTGGGGCTGATCCGGGGGTGGGGTAACGCCTTAAAACCCCTGCATCAGGAAGCTTGGCACGGGGCCATTCCAACCATCTTCGCCAACAGGTTCCGGTTCTGGGGTTTTTGCGGGTCTTGATTGCGGCTTGGGTTTCGCCGCTTCGGCTTTGGGCGTGCGTTCCGCCCTCGGTGCCCTTGCCGCAGGCTTAGCCTCTGCCTTCGGAGCTGCAGCAGCAGGAGCAGCCTTCGCCACACGCTCAATCTTCTGCCCAATCAGCTTTTCGATATTGGCGATATTTTCGGCATCTTCGGGCGTGATGAAGGTAAAGGCTGACCCAGTAGCCCCTGCGCGACCGGTGCGGCCGAT
>DLOX01000082.1:0-18105 GCA_002478575.1 Sphingomonadales bacterium UBA7473
TGTGCTCTGATCAACTTTGCTATAATGATTACTTGAAATTCTGATCAATATGAAATTAATTAGAAATAGAAAAGAAATAGAGTCGTGAAATTCAGATTCAGCAAATTTTCCATTTACGAATAGATAAAATTGAGATGAAATAAAGAATATCAAGACAAATGAAATCAGATCGAAAAATAAAAGCAGATTTCCCGATATGTTTGAAGTAAAT
The DNA here is from genome assembly GCA_002478575.1 of Sphingomonadales bacterium UBA7473. Lineage (GTDB taxonomy): Bacteria > Pseudomonadota > Alphaproteobacteria > Sphingomonadales > Sphingomonadaceae > Aquisediminimonas. The sequence continues at coordinate 212 of DLOX01000082.1, forward strand.
CTGATGTGAGTTGGGTTTCGCCTCTGCATTATGTGCAAATTCTCTGATCGCTCGTGCAGTCAATCTTTAGGTCTCCAAATAGACCTTTTTTCTTTCTGGAGCCAGGAAGCTGGTCCACAACAAAGACAGATTTTGCGTAGCTGCTCCCCGCGGCGGCCGTGCTGGCGCATGTCGAGCTTCTCGCAGCTTCGCAAGCAAACATATAAATTTTCCAGCCCTTTACTGATGAGGGGTTATCAGACGTGAACTGTTTCGCAACCCCAATGGCGTGGTCATTCAGCTTTTGCTCTATTAAAAACCGAACCGCGAAGTCCAACATTTGAGTGCTTTGCGGCATTGCTTCGAGTCCGGCAGCAATGCTCTGAACCGCGCGCAATGTTCCGTCGCGCTTCATCAGAACTTGGGTGAGGTTCGACCTTGCCAATTCGCTCTCTCGTGAGCCTTCGGCGGCGACTTGGGCGTCTTCTAACGCGCCGGTTAAGTTGCCGGCGCTCTGGCGCAACTTGCTCCGAACAAGCCTTGCATCAATGTTGCTTGTGTCGTCTTTGATGATGGAATCGGCGAGCCTGAGTGCTTCATCACGGCGATTCTGGAGATACAGAATTCTTGATTTTAAGCCGTTTCCCTGCAGTCGAATGGCTTTTTCTTCGCCTTCAAGATTCTTGGGGAGTAGGGCATTGGCCGTGATCGGATCGTTTCGGTCAATATAGTGTTTTGCAACCTCCAGTCGTGTTGAGAAAGATGACGTATTTATCAGTCCATTCAAGTCAGGCCGAGAGAGTGGGTTGGGATCAAACTCAGCCCACAACTGCCTGATCGATAGTATGTCGTCATAGCTTATTGATTTGTCCGAAATTACTTTCGAGATGACTCTTCGCGCTTTATCTGTTGCTCCGCCACGATAGAGGATATTGGCATAGTCCAATGAAAGTTGGATCGAGTTACCTTGCTTTGCAAGCAAAGTCTCAATGGCAGATTTAAGTTCCGCATAGTTACCGGTCCGTCGATGCAATTCCACCAAGGTCACGAGAGAGGCTTCCGAGCGATTGTTCACTTCTATGTCTCGAGCAAGAGTCAGAGCCGCTTCGCCAATCTGACCTTGGGCGGCCATGGCACGCGCGTTCAGCACAATTCCGAACTCATCCTTTGGATCGATCACTAAGATCTTGGCCGCCAATTCTTTCGCAATATCAGGCTTGCCCTTGTCCAGCGCGATTAGGCCTTTCACCAAGAGGGCGCGCGTTGACGACGGTGCCAAAACCAACGCACGGTCAGCCATCTCATCAGCAAGCTTTTGCTGGTTGCCTTGGAATGCGAGCTCGGAAACGATTTGCACTGCATTCAGATTGCCGGGATCGAGTTCAACCACGCGCTGAAATGAAGAGAAGGCCTCCGCCAGTTTATTGCGCTGCAGTTGAACTCTGCCCAGCAGTTCCCAATAGGCTGCCTCGCTGTCTCTTAGCTGTGACGCCTCAGCAGCGCGCGCCTCTGCGGCATCCAAATCACCGGCCTGAAGTGCAAGCTCCGCATCTCTTGCGGCGATTGCTGCGCGTTGTTGCACATCGTCGCAGGCCGTTGTTGCTAAGCAACAGGCCATCAAGATCATCATCAATGCTCTTTGGAACCAAGATTGCAAATTCAATACCCTGCCTGGATCTGGTGTTAAATACCTTGAAGCGACAAAGCAATTTCAGCTGCTTGCGGTAACATTGCAATGTGGCAATGGTTGCCGACTTGGCAACCGGAATTTTCTTGATGATTTGTCTCAAAAGGAAATCGCGTGTAGAGAAAATGTTAAATGATACGAGGTCAGGCCGAATCGGTAGCCTGTGAACGTGGCAGGGGGACTAGAGAGCAACATGTGGGAACCATTGCATTCTGCCGCGCACGCGTTGCGTAATCATAAATTTGGAATATCGTTGTGTTGCGCGCTGTGCCTCGTATCGCCCAGCAATGTAGCAGCGCAGCAAGCGGGCGCGGATCAGCTTAGGCCCTACACTATAAACGCCGGTGACGAGATAGAAGTTTATGTTTGGGGTGAGGAGCGTTTGCAGCGCTCGATCCGTATTCTTCCAGATGGCACCTTTGCCTTTCCGCTCGTGGGCAAAATTGACGCAGCTGGAAAGCTTCCAGCCGACATTGAAGCCGTTGTCACGAAGGGCCTAGAGAGCCAATATCGTGGTCAAGTCCCTCAAGTCACTGTTTCTGTAAAAAATCCTTCTGGCTTGCAATTCTCCGTGGCGGGCAAGGTCAAGTCACCTGGAACCTTTTCACCGGGGCGCTACGTGAATCTCTTGGAAGCCTTGAGCTTTGCAGGAGGGCCGGTCGAGTTCGCTAGTCTCGATAATGTGACGATCATTCGAAAAACTGGTAATCGACTAACATCGCTCAAGGCGAAATTGGGTCAGTTTTTCAAAGTCAGCAGTGGAGCACGCGATCCCAATGCTGCAACGATCCCACAAATTGAGAGCGGTGATACGGTGATTGTTCCATGAAAATCAAAGCATCAGCCCTATCTGACATCAAATGGTCCGACCTTCCGGGATTGTGTTTCAAGTTATTCACAGTATGGCTTGGTTCGCAATCAAGTGCCGCTTTTGCTGAAGTTATTACATCGGCCGAGCTGAGTGCGCGGTCGCAACTTGCTGCAAATCCATATCTAGCTGCGGGGGAAGATACTGAAAGCGCGTCCGCCACGATCTCCGTGTCCCCAAGCGTCAAAGTGACGAGCGAGCTTTCCTCTTTCGATCTTACTGGTCGTGTCTCTCACACGGAATTTACTCGCCGATATCGGGCGGCGACCAGCTATGGCGCTACTGCTGCTTATCGCTATAAAGTGAACGCGCGGTTGGATCTGCGCGCTGGGGCCAATTTCGATAGCCTTATCGTGGGCGCCGATGACATTCTAACCGCTGCACAAGATGATGACGGACTGGTGCCGTTTGACCCTGCGCTTAATGTTTTGCAGCAACGTCGGAAGCTTTTTGGTTCGAATATTGGTTTTCAGTATCGGGGAGGGGCTTCCGATCAGCTTGATGTGGGGTTGTCTTCTTCCGCTGTCCGTTATGGAAGGCGCTCTTTTGCTCCGCAAGTTGCGCAGGACTTTAATAGCCTTTCTGGGCGTATTTCTTATAGCCGGAAGGTTTCGGAACGAACCATGCTCGGCCTCAGTGCTTCGGCGAGCGACACCGATTATCTTAATAGACGTGATGGCGATGCGCGCGACTATAGCGTGCAGGCTACAGCCAATATCAGATTTTCTTCTCGCATCACTTTGACCGCCGGCGCTGGCCCAACTTTCGCTTCGCTCCGGACTCCGACTGGTGCGCGCGTAAATAGAACCGGCTTTGGCGGCAGCTTGAGCGTCTGTGATGGCGACTCCATGGCTCGAACCTGTGTCTTTGGTTCGCGCTCTAATGTCCCAAGTTCGTTGGGAGGACTTCGAACGACCACAAATTGGGGTGTGAGCTACATGCGCCGACTAAGCGAGCGCAGCGAAATCAACGGCTCAGCCAGTTTCGGACTTTCGCCACGGAATCTGACGGGCAGAGCAGTATCGAGTGGTTATGCCCGGGCAGAGCTTGGCTATAATCGGCAGATAGCGCAGAATTTAAAAGGTTTTGCCACGGTCGGCTATTCGGACGGGTTCCGGGACGTCACTGCGCGCCGTGCAAATTATCAAGCGAATTTCGGCATTACATTTCTACTTGGTAGGAAAAAATGACTTCTGAGAAGATCGATTTTGATTCGGAAGACGAAGGCGCGCCAATCTTCAAACATTTGCCTGCCATCATAAAGCAGCGCAAATGGTGGCTTATTATTCCGTCAGTGGTCATTGCGGTTGCAGCCATCGCTGCCGCGTTCATGCTGCCAACGCGTTATGAATCGACCGCTGTACTGTTGGTGGAGTCCCCGCAGCTTCCCGAGGAAATTGCGGGAACAATGACAACAGACTTGATTGACCAGCGGATCGCCAAGATTCGTCAACAGGTTCTGAGCCGCGGCGCCCTTATCGAGATTATTCAGAAGTTCGACCTTTATACGAAGGAGAGAACAACGCAGCCGCTTTCAGAAGTTATTCAGAAAATGAAGGACTCTGTGAGAATTAATGCGGTCAACGCTGAACTGCAGCAAAGTGGCGGCGGCCGCTCTTCCACCATCGCATTTTCGATGGGCTTTGAATATTCAGATGCAACCAAGGCACATGCCGCAGCGCAAGAGCTGGTTGACCGAATATTGCAACTCGATTCGATAAAGAATGCTGAGCAGGCCGCAGATACGGTCCAGTTTCTGAATGATCAGGCCTCGGGTCTCCAAACGCAGATCGCTCTTCTTGAAACCCAGATCACCGGCATCAAGGCGCGCAATGGCGGTGCGCTTTCTAACCAAGGGGTGACGGTCATTGGATCGGGTAGCGGCGCTATCGATGCTCAAATTGCTGCGCTCCAAAGGGACAATGCCCAGCTCAACGCGCAAAGAGATGTGTCAAAGACGTCGGCGAACCGAGATCCGGTGGTCGCAGCGGCGGAGGCTCAGCTTGCTGGAGCCCGTTCCGTTTATGCAGAGACGCACCCAGATGTTGTAATCGCAAAGCAGAGGTTGGCTGAAGCCAAAGAGCTTGCAAAGCGGACGTCAGCCAATCAACCGGTGGATGTGATCGCCAATCAGATTGCCTTCAATAATTCCCAAATTGCTTCACTCCAAGCCGCTCGTTCAAGAGAAGCGATGCAAAGCACAGCAATGTTGAATGCCCAGGCAAGAGCACCCGTTGTTCTCGAGCAGGTGGCGCAATTGCAGCAAAAGCTGGATGGTCTGAACGTTCAATACCAGGATGTTGCCAAGCGCTTGATGTCAGCAAATGCCGGGCAAAAGATGGAGAGTGAACAGAAGGGAGAGCGTCTCTCCCTCGTTGATCCGCCAGTTGTGCCTGATGATCCAAGCTGGCCTGACCGACCAAAGCTGATTGCTTATGGCGTTCTGGGTGGATTTGGATTGGGCCTTTTCCTTCTTTTGGCGATTGAGTTCATCAAGCGACCAATCCGTGGTTTAGAGGGCGTGAGGATCGCCACCGGCATGCCGCCACTTGTCGCATTGCCCACATTAAAGACTGTTCAAACAAAGCGGAGTATTTGGCAGCGTTTGTTACCCAAGTTCAGAAAACCGGCAAAGTTTGAAAGCTAGTCGTTAAACATTCAGCCTTAGGATTTAGACGTGTCATTTGAGACTAACGAGCAACCGACATCATCGCCGGTTTTGCTGGCATCAGATCTTGAGGCCCTTCCTGTCTCGATCACTGACGAGGCGGAGCTTGAGGCGCAGTGCATTGTGGGCTTCAACTCTCGCGACATAAGGTCGCGCCCCTTTAATCTGCTCAGAACTCAAGTTCTGCGGAAGATGCGAGAGCGGAAATGGAAAATACTGGCGATTACGTCAGACGCACCCAATGCAGGCAAGTCCTTTGTGACGACAAACCTGGCAGCGGCCTTGGGACAGTTGGCGGATGTGAAAGTCATTGCGCTAGACCTTGACCTTCGTCGGGCATCGCTGGGCGCGCGCATGGGTGTCTTCGCCGATAACGGCTTGTCGGACTATCTTAAGGGCAAGGTCGAGCGCGTTTCTGATTTAGGCGTTAGAGTGCAGCCTTTGAATGTGGCACTGTTCCCGAGTAGCCCAGCTTCCCTTAACTCGGCCGAATTGCTTGTGGGGCCGCGCATCACGTCTCTGTTTGAGTCCATTCGTGCTCTTCCTGATGATTATATTGCGTTGATCGACCTTCCGCCCGTCTTTGCAAATGATGATGCGATGGCTGTTATGCAGCTGGTTGACGCCTATATGTTTGTTATCGAAGAGGGCGTGACGACGCAGCGCCAAGTGCGCGATGCGATGAATCTCCTCAGCCCCGTTGAGTGCATTGGCGCCGTTCTTAACCGCTATGTAGAACAACCTGGCGACTCTTATGGCTATTCCGGCAATTACGAGCGCTACTATACCTGACTGCGGTTGGCGGGTGTCCTCGACGCTTAAGTCCACAAAGTCCCGGAGTTGCAGCACCTGTCAACGCGAGTTCTTCGGGAGAAATCGGCCATCCTTGTCACGTCCGGCGGGCTTGGCCAACTTGCCGCTGATCGATCTTTTTCCGCTCCGATCATTCAAGAAATCATCCAGAGTCTCGTCTGGAAACATTTCTGTGCCATCCATGCGATCCAAGAACGCGTCAAAGTCCTGCGCAACGATCTGGACGCCTCGCTCGTTAAAGGCATCAAGCTGATTGAGTTTTGCCAAAGTGGTGAGCATGAGATTCCCATCCCTACGGCGCCGCTCGATCGACGTGCCATCTGCTCGCGTGATGATTTCCCACACGCCATCCAGCGCCAACTCCATTGCCTCGTCAACCATTCGGCTTTGAGCAAGGGAAAGAGCAGCCTTCCAAGCCAGCGCAAATTCGCGCGCATCTGCCCGACGGCGGAGACGATAGGCGCTGCTGACATCCATGCCCACGGCTTTCGCTGCGACTTGCACGCGGCCGGTTTCGGCCAGAACCTCGCAAAAGCGACGCCTTCGTTCCATGGTCCAGCCATCGCTTCGAATGCTGCGTATTGGCGTAGGATCCAAGGAGCCGAAGATTGAAGGGGCGGAAGGAGAGGGGTTGATTGTCTGTGTCATGGATATATATAACCATATAAGGCATAAAAAGTCAATATATATCTTTTTATGTTCCAATCCATAGTGCCTGGAGATTGGTTTGCAATTGCTCCCAAGGGCTCGACGCTAAGCCCGTTCATCACCAATCATGATGTGCAGCCGTGCGGGCATTGTGAGGCATCCTTTGAGCGAGATGGCTTGGGTGTCCCTCTTAAATCGTGCCAATCCAGATATTTATCCTGTTTCGAAATGACACAGAGTGGTCACCCGATGGGGGTAAACAGCTCATTTACTTTCGATGAGTTCGGCCTAAATCTTTGAAGAGACGTTGCTAATCTTCGAGTCGCAAGGATTGGGTCGCGTCTGTCGGGTCCTAAGAGCAGTACCGTGAGATGGCCTCACTGTGAAGCTGCCAAGCAACTGACGCTAGCTCAGAATATAGAGTATCTGTTGGAAAAAGGCCCAGTGAGGGGCTGGAAGCTGTTAGTCTTTTGAATGATTGGGGCAATATCATGAAGTATAAATTTTTGACAGGTGGCCTCGTGGCTGCTTTCCTTCTTCCTGCGACAGCGCAAGCTGCTGTTCTGACCTGCACAACCACTCCCGGCCGTCCGGCAGGCGGATGCCAAATGTTTGCAACGGTGCCAACGGCTGTTGGCGCTGCTTCGAACAATCCGACCCGGCCAGGCACGGTTCAGTATTTCGCCGAACAAACCAAGGGGGTCGATGCGATCTTGTCTGCTGCCCTCGCTACGGCAGGGATAACTGTCGCTTCTGGCCAGATCGTTGCCTCTGACTATTTTAACTTCAATCCATTGGGTCTCTCGATTGCGCAAAACACGGTTGTAAATGGCGTGGCGACATTTTCAGGCCGGGTTATTGCGGTGATTAGGGACCGTACTGGGTTGGCCGCATCCAGCTTGACTTCGGCTTTTGGTCTGAGCGGGACGACCTATAACAGCCCGCCCCTTGTTGGGCTTGAAGCACCGATCCTTGGGGACAATGTGAGCTTCTCTGGGAATCAGGTGAACTTCAATCTGGTTGCAATCTCCCCCGGCGACAATTTCCGGGTGTTGACCGCCGTTCCTGAGCCATCAACATGGATGATGCTCCTGTTTGGCTTCGGCCTTGCTGGTTATGCACTGCGCAGCCGTCGCAAAAATATTGCGGTCAGCTTTTCATAAGTGGACCATTAGTGAATCAGCCAGTGCGAGCAGCAGTGCTCGCGCTGGTTTGTGCTGCATTGTCCGCTATGACGCTAAGGGCCTGAGAAGTTTTCAGATTTTGATGTGACTTAGATCACTCGTTGATCGATAACTTCCTGTTTCGAAATGGAACAGCTTGGCTTCCCAATTGGTAAAGAAGCCGTTTACTTCTGCGATGATTGCGCTAATGTTGCAGTGCACATAAAGCTCATGGCGAGTCGTCAGAACAGGGTCGATCTGGCGGAAAGTCTGAAAGAGCAGCGAGGTGATTTGCTCACAGCGTAGCTGCCGGATTGAGAGCGATAGGTGTAGTGGCTGAGTTGCTTCGGCAAGCCATTCCTCGGGTATTGCGTACTGTTCACATTTTGATGATTGGGGCTTTTCCATGAATTACAAGCTTTTGACTGGCGGCCTCGTTGCTGCTTTCCTTCTCCCGATGTCTGCTCAGGCTGCTGTGGTTGGTTGTAGCGTGACCTCCGGAACGCCAACTCTTCCGACTTGCGTGGAGCTGGTGCCGCCGGCATCTGTTGGCACGCCGGCCAATCCATCGAATTCGGTAAACTATATTCAAGGCAACGCTGTTACGCTGACCGTCGCTACTGCTGCGATATTGAACAGTGGCATCGTGTCTGGCGCTGCCGTTCCCTTCGTGCAAGGCCAATGGATTACGTCCGACCTTGTCAATTATAACCCAGTCGCAAGCCCCGGCACGGTTGTTGCAAAAATGACATTTGCAGGCAAAGTTCTTGGCGTCATCCGGACAGCTGCTGGTTTGGCCGCAACTCACGTGACAAATCCCTTTTTAGCTGTGAGCAATGTGACCTATAATTTTGGAACCGTTGGTTCTGGCCTTGAAACGCCGCGCGATGTCGTGACGATTAGCGGGAACTCGGTCACCTTTGATCTTCGGTCGACCTCGAACAATGATAACTTCTCTGTTATCACTGCCGTTCCTGAGCCATCAACCTGGATGATGCTCTTGTTTGGCTTCGGCCTCGCTGGTTATGCGCTACGTCGCCGTCGCGGTAATGTTGCAGTCAGCTTTTCCTAAGAGCTGGACCTAAAGAATGGGCCGGGGTGAGCGATTTCGCTTGCGCTGGCCTTTTTCTTTTGCGGCTCCTCGGAGTCTGCAAACTCGGATGAAGATATGATGGAAGACGCAGTTCAAAAGAGCAAATGGCCGCGCAGATTGCGCCTGCTCTTGGTTGCGGGCTTGTCAGTCTTCATCATCGATACGGTCGCGTTGGATGCACGGATCGCCAATAGCGGCTTTGGCAGCTCGCAGTTCGGTACCAGCATTGACCTTAGCCAAGCGTCGCCGGTCAACGCGCCTGCCATCGAACCGGTCACCTATCTTCCCGTTACCGCCGAAGAAGCTGAAAAGCTCAACGATGCCGTCCCCATTGTGCCGGGCGCGATCGTGCGTGCACCCGCCTTCAGTTCCGGTGAAGCTGCATATGCTGGGCCTTCGCGTATGGCGGCGCTGGATTGTCTGGCGGCAGCCGTTTATTATGAAGCTGCTTCAGAATCGCTCACGGGTCAACGTGGCGTTGCTCAGGTTGTTTTGAACCGCGTGCGCCATCCTGCCTATCCCAATAGCGTCTGTGGCGTCGTTTATCAGGGTTCAGAGCGCAGGACGGGCTGCCAATTTTCCTTCACATGTGACGGATCACTTGCGCGGGTGCCAAGCACATCAGGGTGGCAACGTGCTCTTGGTGTCGCTGCAGCCGCTCTTGCTGGTTATGTTGAGCCTTCTGTTGGCACGGCAACTCATTATCACACAAAATGGGTTGTGCCTTATTGGAGCTCAAGCCTGACCAAGTTGACGAACATTGGTGCTCATATCTTTTATCGCTGGAATGGGAATAATGGCCTGCCTGGTGCGTTCAGCCAACGTTATGCGGGTTCAGAGCCCTTAGGCGATTTGAGGCAACAGGCTCAACTTGCCTCGATGGCGCAGGCTTCTGAAACCCTTGGTTCTGGCCTTTCTCCAGAGATGTTGAAGCAGATTGTGGATGGCATTGAAACAAATGCGCCTGCTGCATCGACCGCACAAAAGCCGAAAGGCATACCCGTTGCTGCAGACGAAACGCGCTCTGCTTTGCGGATCGATGATCAGAAGAGCGAATTGATTCTTAACGAGTCACGGCTGCTCTTGAACGAAACGAAAATAGCTGCCAAAAATTCTAATAATATCAACGGCGTACAAGCTGGTTCTGGGGGAGCGGAATAATCATGAGCGGTAATCTTTATCTTGCGGAACGCGATAATCAGAGACTGGGGATCTTTCTTTTTGGCTTGGGCCTGATTGGTGCTGGTCTCAGTGTCCAAAGTGAGCGGGCTTTGTTTGCGGCGACGGGGGCTCCGCTTACCGAAGTGGCAGCCTTGACTGCCCTTGTTCAGCCAACGCAAGATCAAGCTGAAGAACAAGACGGTACGCGTGTTTTGACCATTCCGCGCGCTTTCACCGGTCTAACGCGCCGCCGTTTGGCTCCCAGAAGGGCTGCTCCTTTGGTTGCAGCCCCAGCGGTTCCTCAGGCCATTGCATCGCTCACTACGACGCCTGAAAACACGGGAGGGCCTGCAACCGATATCCCAAATATCGGCGCGCCTGAGCAAGTTGGCGCGACGGACATTCCAGGTATTGTGACGAACAACGAAGCTGCGCCGCAGCCCGGGGCGCCTCAGGGTGTTTTGGAAGAAGAAGAGGTGTTGATTGTTCCAGGACCAGTGCCTGAACCGTCGACTTGGCTGATGCTGATTGCTGGCTTCTTCATGATGGGCGGTGCTTTGCGCCAGTCGAAGAAACCCTCGAACGCTGTGGGGCTTCCGACCTCCAACTGATCATTTTTGATCGGCATGTCATTCCAGTTTTCGGGCTCTAGGGTAGTTTTGCTCCCCAACCGTTGGAATTGACGGGGTTAACCATATCTCCTATCCTTTGGATTGAGCCGAAGAATAGGCGCCCGGGGGGAAGAGAATTGGCAGCAAGATCACATGTCGATGATGGTAAGCGCAGCAAGGCACCATATCTTTTTGGGGCTTGGGCGACGCTCGTCGGGCTCTTCTTTTTCTGGGAATCGGTTGAATACAAGGGCCTGACAGGCTGGTTAGCGGAAATCCAGTTCGCCTATCTGGGGACCTATTTCCCGGTTGTTACTTACTTATTGTTTGTCGCATTATTTTCGATACCACTCTTTATCTATGCGCTCTATCGTCGGCGCCAAGAACGTAAACAGGCCGATCCAAATGAACGGGCCGGGGGGCGTGCCTTGGCTGCCTCTACTCGGCGGATGCGGACGCTTTTTGGGGTGGCTGCGGGTGTCGGCGTTGCTGCTCTTATTGCTCTTCTCGTGACATTATTCTTGCCCGATTCAAAGGGCGGAACTCAGCGTATCGTCGTCGGTTCCGAAGCATCCTTGTCTCCTGCAGAGGGCCCATCTTCGCTGGCTGGAAATCACAATTTGAGGCTCACCGCGCGGCATACAGTGGCGTTGCCTTTTCTTGGACGCGACACCTATTTCGTCCCCGTCAGCGGCTCAGTCGGAAATCAGCGCATCGTGCATTATTTCGCAGAAACTGAACGTTTAGGAGAGAAGCCCTTCTATTTCGCGCCCGTCAAAGAGGGTGTTTTGCGCAAGAACGGCTTGCCGGGTGAAATCATGGCCCTCTACAAAAATGTGGGGCTCTCCGTCGGCGCACCGCACTATGTCTTGTATAAGAACCGGGATTCGATGCGCTCACGTCACGTGATGGTGACGGCGCAGCTGACGCTTCTTGCCATCCTCATCGCGCTGTTGGGCTTCATCCAACAATGGCGTCGCAATCGGCTAAAGCGCAAGATATCAGAGGTCCAAGCTTAATCTCTCATTGGCCAGCCCGTTTCCGAAATTTACATTTCAGTTAACGCCGCGTTAGCTATCCCAATCGAGCGGCCCTTAATCTCTTAGGGTTAATGGCCAGGCATGCGATTATTCAGCATAGCCTTGTTGCTCATGGGGATGAGCGTGATGTCGAGCGGGCAGATGCTTGTCGGCGAACAAGTCTTATCTGCCCTGCCTCAGGCCAAGCCAGCTGCCCATTTCGTGCGAGCTCCTGACGATGGTCCGACGGCGTCAAAGCCAAAGGACACAGTGATGTCAGAGATAGAGCAAGCGCCAGACGGGCTTTTCTATGTCACTGTCCGCATCAACGACAAGCCTGTGCGCTTCGTAATCGACAGCGGCGCTTCAGTGGTGGTGCTGACCAAAGCTGACGCGCAAGCGCTTTCGCTCGCAACGTCCAACACCAAGCGCCAGTCGATCCAAACCGCAAGTGGATCAAAGCCCATGCGCTGGACCCGTTTAGAGACGCTTTCCATTGCTGGGCAGACCATGACAGATGTTGATGCTGCGATCATCGATAGCGGCCTCCAGACGTCTCTCTTGGGACAAAATGCGCTGGCTCAACTGGGTTCAGTTGTTCAGACCGGCACAACGATGCAGATTCGTTACCCCTAGCCGACGGCGCTATCCGAAAAGTCGGAGAAGCTCATCAATCGCTAAATGTCATTATTGTTGGATTTGGTGCCCCTGGCCGGACTCGAACCAGCACATCTTTCGATACCGCATTTTGAGTGCGGCGCGTCTACCAATTTCACCACAGGGGCATCCAAGTGCTGATCGTCGGCTGAACATTGTCAGTCAACGCACCTGAGCGGCCCCCTCAACACTGAAATTGGCGATAATGCAATCTCTTTTTTGAAGGCCTCCCTAGCCATAGGCTCGATAGGCATTGATCCAAGCGACGGTTTTGACCAGCCCGCCGAAAGGATAGAAGTGCAATCGCACCTCCCCATGTTCGGGGCCAAGCGCCCGAGCGAAACCATCGACCAGCTTGTCCGGCCCTGCAGAACCGAGCAGGTTGGTCACCGAAACGCCATATTTTCTCATAACCGCCGTTGAGGCACCCACACCGCAGCGGGCAGCAAAGCGGAGGAGGAGCCCGATGCTCGCTGGGCCAGGGATCCCAACCCGCACAGGCGTGTCTATTCCGCGCTCGCGCAGTTCCCGCAGCCAAGATAGGACTCGGCCTGAATCAAATCCGAACTGAGTTACGATCAGGGCGGACATACCACGCTGCTCAATCTCTTTGACTTTGGCCTCCAGCGCGGCCCAGCATTCGTCCACTGACATGATCGGATGGCCCTCAGGATGGCCGCCGATGCCAATTGCTTTGATGCCCGCTTTTTCAAAGGCGCCGGTTTGGATAAGGGAAAGTGAGTCAGAATAAGGTCCAAGCGCTGCGGGAGGGTCCCCCGCGACAATGAAGCAGCGCGTCACCTGCGCCTGCTCAACCACACCGCGCAAATAGCTTTCAAACTCGGCCTCTGACACGATCCGCCGCGCGGAAAAATGCGGCATGGGTTCAAAGCCCATTTGGCGTGCCGCAACGACGGTTGCGATGCGCGCTTCTGGTTTCTCATCAGGCAGAAAGGTTATGGAAAGTGGGGTTTGAGCGGGGATGAGTGGCGCAGCATCGCGCAACGCTGCGGCGTCTTTTGCTGTCACTTCCAGTGAATATTGATCAGTGATGGCGGTCATCTGCGCGTCAGTTTCCAAGGCAAGGCTCATAAGAAGGGCAGCTCGACCAGTTGGGCGCTCACTGGCCCAGAAGGCCGAGCCACTGTTACCGTCTGACCTGCTGGCACGGTCGCTGAAATCAACGCATAGCCAATATTGGCCTTCATCCGAGGGGACCAAACACAATTGGTCATTTGGCCAACACGCTCGCCATTGTGAACGACATCTTCAGTCCGAAAACCAAGCGGTGCTGGCGTCTTGCCTTCCAGAACCAATCCCAATTGATGACGCTTTACGCCTTCTTGGTGGATCCGGCGCAGCGCCTGTATTCCAATGACATCATCGGGAACGTCAAGATTGACATATTGGCCAAGCCGCACCTCAAAAGGGTTGGTGTCCTCATCCGTGTCACCACCGACGGAAACAAGCCCGCTTTCGACACGTTCGGGTGTCGCAGGGGCACCGGGGCCGATATCCCAAGGCTGCCCAGCCTCCTTGAAGATATTCCAAAGCTCTGTGCCTTTGCTGCCATCTCTAAGATAGATTTCAAAGCCGCCTTGTTTGGACCATCCGGACCGCTGCACAGCCACAGGGATGCCGTTGATCTCCGTTTCTTTGAACCAGAAATATTTAATGTCACGCACCCAATCGCCCATCACATGGGCAACCACATCTTCCGCTTTCGGGCCTTGGATCGCCATGGGCGATACATCAGGTTCGCTGATTTCGACATTTAGGCCGCGCTCGGCGGCAATGGCACCGGCCCAAAACCAAATGTCACTGTCTGCGATAGATAGCCAGTAAAGGTCATCGGCCAGCTTCACCAGGATCGGGTCATTGATCACTGTGCCGCGATGATTGCAGAGCGGCACATATTTACCCTGGCCGACCTTGCATTTTGAAAGGTTGCGCGGGCTCAAAATCTGGGCGAGTCTGCCTGCATCAGGGCCCTTGAGCTGGACTTGGCGTTCCACGCCCACATCCCATTGCGACACGCCATTGATCAGCCGCCAATATTCCGCCTCTGGATCGCCGTAAGACGTTGGCATGATCATCCGGTTGTAAACGTTGGCTGCGACCATCCCTTCGGCAACAGCTGCCTCATAAAAGGGAGAAGGGCGCACGCGTGTCGTTGGAAAAAATGTGAACATGTGCCCTCCCGTGAATTTGGATCAGGCGCAAAATTGTGCGGCGCGCGCTCTTGCGTCAAACAATGCTTTGGAGGACAATGACCCTGTTTTTGTTATAGCTTAGTTGGGAATAGGCATTGGCTTTTGATTTGCCGCCTTTGATCTGGTTGCGCGCCTTTGAAGCATCGTCGCGCTTCTTGAGCTTCACAGATGCGGCAGCCGAACTGAACCTCTCTCAAGCTGCCGTATCGAAGCATGTGAAGTCTCTGGAGCAGCATTTGCGGCACCAGTTGTTTGTTCGCGGGCCTCGAAGCTTGACCCTTACCAAATCGGGTGAGGCCTATTTGCCAAAGGTCCGGGATGCCTTTGAACGGTTGGCTGTTGGTACGCGCGAGGTTTTTGGTGGACGGCGCTCTCAGGAATTGACGGTGCGCTGCTCTATGTCCTTTGGGGTGGTCTGGTTGGCCCCGCGACTGCCCGACTTTCTGGCGCGCTATCCTAAAACGGATGTCAGGATCATTTCGAGCGTTTGGAATGAAGCCTCTGGCGGCGACATTTGTGATCTTGATATCCAGTATGGCACCGGTGCTTGGCAGGGCGTGCAGAGCCATCGGCTTAGTTGGGAAACGATCACACCCCTTTGCGCCCCAGCTCTTGCAGATCGTCTGAACCATCCCGACGATTTGCAGCGGGAGCGGCTCCTCCATGTCCTTGGTTATCAGGAGGGGTGGGGGACTTGGCTGCAAGCGGCCGGTGCGAAGGCTGTTAATCCGGGGCAGGGACTAAGGTTTGACACGTCTGTTACTGCGTTTGAACTCGCAGCGCAGGGTGGTGGTATAGCGCTTGGCCGCTTGTCCTTGGCCAAGCGCGAGCGAGCCTCGGGCCGCTTAGTGGCTCCCTTTGCCCTTGAGCTGCCGATCAAAGAAGCCTTCTACCTACTGCAGCCAACTGATGGCGATATTCACCCCGATGCAGAGCCGTTTCTTGATTGGATATTGGGGGCTGCCTCAGACGAGCGCAATGGCGCTGTCAGGTCAACGATCCGATAGATAGTAACGATCAAGCGCGTTCAAATTCTCATCAAGATCATAGACGATGGGCTGACCGGTTGGGATCTCAAGACTTGTAATCTCGTCATCAGAGATGCCGGAAAGATGCTTCACCAGCGCTCTTAGGCTATTGCCATGGGCTGAAATGATCACGCGCTTATTGGCTTTGAGTTCAGGCGCAATCCGGGCTTCCCAATAGGGAAGAACGCGCGCAATCGTGTCCTTCAGGCTTTCGGTGGCGGGAACAGTGATCCCAGCATAGCGGCGATCTGCCGAGAGATCATAAGCGCTGCCCGGCTCCATCGGCGGGGGAGGAATGTCAAAGCTGCGCCGCCAGATCTTTACTTGATCTTCGCCATGCTTGGCCGCTGTCTCGGCCTTATCGAGACCAGTCAAGCCGCCATAATGGCGCTCGTTCAGTCGCCAGTCTTTCTCAACGGGAAGCCAAAGCCGCCCCATTTCCTCAAGCGCCAGATTGAGCGTCTTGATCGCCCGGCTTTGCAATGAGGTGAAGGCAATGTCGAAATCAAGGCCCTTGTCGCGCATCAAAGCGCCAGCGGCCTTGGCTTCCGCTACGCCCTTTTCCGTCACCTCGACATCCCACCAGCCGGTGAAGCGATTTTCGAGGTTCCAAGCCGATTGGCCGTGACGGATCAGGACGAGCGTGGGCATACTTACTTGGCCTTCTTGGCAGCGGCTTTCTTGGCGGGCTTTTCTTCTGCATCACCTGCAGCTTCGGCCTTTGCCTTCGCAGGCTTAGCGACTTTTTCTGCCTTGGGTTCAGCATCAGCCTTTTTGGCAGCGGCCTTCTTTGCCTTTGGTTTTACTTCGCCAAGATCATGACCACAGCCTGGGCCATGGACATGCGTTGGATCTTCTTCCGCTTCGATCGCGGCTTCCAGCTCTTCGCGGGTTACAGCTCGCTCAGTGATCGTTGCTGTCGAGAAGAGGAAGTCGACGACTTTATCTTCATAGAACGGCGCCCGGAGCTGAGCCGCGGCCATTGGGTCTTGCTGAACATATTGAACAAAGCGCTCACGATCAGACGCTTGATATTGTTGCGCGGCTTGCGCGATCAAGCGGCTCATTTCAGCGCTGGACACTTCAATCTTGTTCAAGCGGCCAATTTCGGAAAGCAAAAGGCCCAAGCGAACGCGACGGACGGCGATCTTGCGATAATCATCCTTGTCCTTTTCCATTTCGGCCAAAGCCGTTTCTGGATCGTCTTCGCCTTGCGCTTCTTGAAGCAGCTGCTGCCAAATTTGCTCAAACTCAGCTTCAACCATCGATGGCGGCACGTCAAATTCATGCGATGCGGCCAATTGGTCAAGCAAACGACGCTTCATGTGAATGCGCGTCAAGCCGTTCAGCTCTTGCTCCATCTGGCCCTTGATCAGGTTGCGGAGCTGATCAATGCCTTCGAGGCCAAGGCTTTTCGCGAAATCATCGTCAAGCGACGCTTCCTTTGCGGTGCGCACTTCATTGACGACAATGTCAAAGGTCGCAGGCTTACCCTTCAAATAAGCAACGCTGTAATTTTCAGGGAAGGTAACAGTGATGGTCAGTTCGTCATTGGCCTTGGCGCCCACCAGCTGATCTTCAAAGCCAGGGATCAAACGGCCAGAGCCTAATTCAATCGATGCGCCTTCGGCTTTGCCGCCGTCAAATTCAACGCCGTCGATCTTGCCGACGAAATCCATCACAACGAGATCGCCCATGGCGGCCTTGTGGCTCTTTGGCGCTTCGTCAAAAGTCTTTTGCTGCGAAGCTATGCCTTGCAGTTGCTCATCAACCATTTCTGCTGGCGGCTCAACCGTCAGGCGCTCAAGCGTCAGGCCTTCGATGCTTGGCGTTTCAATTTCAGGAAGCACTTCAAGCGCAACCTTCACTTCCGCGTCTTTGCCATGCGCATAATCTTCACCCAGCTCAACGGAAGGCGACATGGCAGGGCGCAGCTTTTCTTTTGCAATGAGCGATTGAACGCTTTCCTGAATCGAGTTGTTCAAAGCGTCTGCCTGAAGTGATTCGCTGTGCATTTTGCGGATCAGATTGGTTGGCACTTTGCCGGGACGGAAACCGGGCATCCGCACTTGCGGTGCAACCTTTTTCACTTCTGCATCAACGCGCGCTTCAATATCTTTGGCGGCAATGGTCAATGTGTAGGCGCGCTTCAGGCCCTCATTCAACGTCTCGACAGTCTGCATCGGTTATTTCTTTCAATCTGGAAAGTCTGATCTGGGTCCCAGCCCAGATACGATCGCCTAGGCGAAAACTGGTGCGGGCGAAGGGACTCGAACCCCCACATCT
>DLOX01000082.1:18176-26018 GCA_002478575.1 Sphingomonadales bacterium UBA7473
TACCAATTTCGCCACGCCCGCATCAGGCCAGTGTGGGAGCGGCCTATAGCAGGGATGCGGCTAAGGGCAAGACTTTGCGCATTTTCACCTAGCCAAGGCAGAGCTTTGCCCCTTAAAGACACAGATGGGGTCGCCTCTGCGCGTTTTGGGGAGGCATAAGGCATGAACAGGATCAAAGCTTGGGCAAGCAAGTGTGGGGCACAGATTGTGCCGGGGCTTCTGATCATCTTTGCCTTTGCTCTGTTGCAAACACTGTCTGTACCTGTGCTTTCGCCCGCGTTGGATCGGATCAGCTTGCTTGTCTTTGACAGCTATCAGCGGATCAGCCCAAGGCCCTATCAAGATGCAGCAGTTCGCGTCGTCGATATTGATGATGAAACGATCCGCCGGTTTGGGCAATGGCCTTGGCCGCGCACGGATATCGCGCGGCTGACTTTGGCGCTGGGCGATGCGGGTGCCGCAAGCATCGCGTTCGATATTGTGTTTTCCGAAGATGATCGGACCTCTCCGCATCAATTGGCCAAGCGCTTTCAGAAAAGCGATCCCGGAATTGCGGGCGAGCTTAGGCAGCTGCCAGACAATGATGCACAGCTTGCGCAAGTCTTTGGGCTGACGCCAACTGTCACTGGTTATTTTCTCACCAATGATGATCAGAAGAAGCAAGTTCAGCCTAAGGCCGGTTTAGCGCTGTCTGGCACGATGCCAACCACTGCACCGCGCTATCGCAGTGCGGTATCTCCTTTGCCCGGACTGGAAGCGGCAGGGGCAGGCAGTGGGTTCCTGAGCATCAAAGCCGATGACGACAGCGTGATCAGGCGGACGCCTTTGATTGCGGTGCAGGGCGAGCAACTGCTTCCGTCTTTGTCACTGGATGCGCTGCGCGTTGCTCGGCAAGCGAGTTCAGTGATTGTGAAGACAAGCGACGGCAGCGGCGAAGGCGGCGGGGCAGGGGATGTTGTGTCTTTGAAGGTCGCAGATTTTGAAGTGCCGACAACGGCAGCCGGCGAAATATGGATGCATTATACCAAGCCCGTGCCAGATCGCGTTGTGCCGGCTTGGAAGGTCCTGTCGGGCGCTTTGCCACAAGAAGAAATGCAGCGGCTCTTTGGCGGGCATGTCGTCTTCATTGGGGCAGGGGCAATTGGATTGCGCGACTTGCGCTCTACGCCGCTCAATGATGCGGAGCCCGGCGTGATGGTCCATGCGCAGGCAGCGGAGCAAATGATTCTGAAGCATTTCCTTGTGCGGCCGGATTGGGCGGTGGGGCTGGAACGAAGCTTGTTGCTGGTCTTAGGCCTTGGGTTGGTGTTCGCGCTTCCTCGTTTAGGGGCGACTTGGGGCGCTTTGATTGGTGGGGCTTTGGTGGCCGCCATCGCCGTCGCCAGCTGGATGGCCTTCAGCCAATATCGCTATTTGCTCAATCCAACCTACCCTGTGCTGGGGCTGACCTTTGCTTATGTGATTGGAACCGTGCTCACCTATTATCGAGAAGAGCGGCAGCGCGCTTATATTCACAACGCCTTTGACCGTTATCTCGCGCCAGAGCTGGTCAAGCGGATTGCCGACGATCCCGGCCAGTTGAAACTTGGCGGAGAGCTTCGCGAAATGACTGTGATGTTCTGCGATATCCGCAGCTTTTCGAGCATTTCAGAGAAGCTCTCGCCTGACGAAATTATTCAATTCCTCATCGCGTTCCTGACGCCAATGACCGACTTGCTGTTGGCAAGGAAAGCAACGATCGACAAATATATTGGTGATGCGATCTTGGCCTTTTGGAATGCACCGCTCGATGATCCTGATCATCATGCCAACGCGGCGCGGGGCGCGCTCGACATGGTCAGCCGATTGAAGACACTCAACGTCGAGATGCGGGCGCAAAGCGAACGGCCTTGGCCGGGCGAAGTGAAGATTGGGATTGGCCTGAACGCTGGCGATTGTTGTGTCGGCAACATGGGATCCGAACAGCGGCTCTCTTATTCCCTGATCGGCGACACGGTGAACTTGGCATCGCGCATCGAAGGCCTCACCAAATATTATGGCGTTCAGGTTGCCATTGGCAGTGCCTTGAAAACCAAGCTGCCCGACTTCGCTGCGGTCTTGATTGATCGGGTTCGCGTTGTCGGCCGAGCGACGCCAGAGGCGCTTTATGTGCTGTTGGGTGATGAGCAGCTGGCGTCCGAACCGCAGTTTAAAGCTTTTGCAGAAAAGCATGCGACAATGATGGAGGCCTATCGCACTCAACGATGGGATGAAGCAGCAAATCTGATCGATATGCTGGACGAACAGGCAGAGGCCTATGGATTGAATAAGCTCTACAGTCTGTATCGTGATCGCATCTTGGTCTTCACCGCGACTTCACCGGGCCCTGATTGGGACGGCGTCTTTACCGCTACCGAAAAATAGAAGGGTAAAACCCTTCCCTTCAGGGGCTGCTGAATAAAACCGTTTCCCCGGCGGTCTCAGTCTTGCAACCGGACGAATGGCGGAGGCGGATAAGGTAAGCGGCGACCGTTGCCCCCTTGTCGAACACCTCACGCCATGCCCACTTCCTGAAGGGAAGGGGAGGCTAACGCTATCGCGCCGCCAATTGCGTGCTGGAAAGCCGAGCCAAAGCCAAGCGAGCGACTTCCCGCGAATCCATCATTAGGCCATTTGAAAGCTCAACATCGGCACGTTCTGCGCTGACCATTGCGGCCAGATAGGCTCTGCGCGCATCATCTTGACGACCAAGCCGCGCATAGGCTGCACCAAGATTGATGAGCCGAGAAGGATCATCGGTGCGCGTGGCTTCCAAAATGGCAACCGCTTCGCGTGTTTTGCCGGCAGACAAGGCGTCATAGGCAACTGGCGTAAAGCTCAAGCCTTCATTCGCAGCTTCGTTTTTTGCCAGAGCCGGGCTGCTTGTAGCAATTGCTGCGGCCATGAGGCCAATCCAAATTTTCATAACGTCCACTCCTGCGTTTATCAAATTATGGCCTAATCATGCGCCTTTCTGATTGTCATGCAATAGTTGTCATATTTTTGTAACAAAAATATCGTAATCTGCGATACGCCGCAAAAATACGCATTTTCAAGAATCTGCGGATTGTTACAGCATCGCTTGCGCGGTTTTGCTGCTCGTCTAAGTTTAGGCGCTTCGATGGGATGAGAGGCGCGAATCAGTGAAATTGGCTAGCTTGAAGGGAGGGCGCGATGGGCGCCTAGTGGTGGTCTCGCATGACTTGGCATGGTGTGCAGACGCAGGGTCAATTGCCCTCACGCTGCAAGATGCTTTGGATCAATGGGACTATGCAGAGCCGCGTCTGCGCAATCTTTCGATCGATTTGGAACATGATGCCATCCCAAAGGAGCGCTTTCACGAGCGGGAAGCGGCATCGCCTTTGCCGCGCGCTTATCAATGGGCNNCCCCCACCATCCCCGCCGCCTCCAAGTGCGCGTGTTGAGCCCGCCCCGGTTCCATCTATGGCCACGGAATCTGCCGCACGTGGGCGCGATATCACAGTAAGTGCGGCCCGCCGCAGCTCAGCTAAAGCTGCTGGTAGCGCCGCCATCATGCCTGAGCCGCGCGATGGTCGTCGGCCAAGCCGTCACGGCAAATTGCAAGCGGGTCAATTGACTGCTGGCGATCATGATGATCTGCTCAATCCCGTCCTCTATGCCCGTTATGTCACTCAATTTTTGAAGGGCGAGACATTGGCCAATGTGCCACGCGTCGACACAGGCAAAGCATTGTCCATCATTGTGACCGACACCAATGGCGCACCCGCACCTTTTGCCAATGTCACACTGACGTGTACGGATGGAAACACTCTGAGCCTCACCACCCAAGCCGATGGGCGCGCTGTATTTTTCCCCGATTTAGATCGCCTTGGCAGTCGTGTGAGTATTGCTGCCCAAGCGGGCCAGCGCGGCGGCGCACCCGTGAGAACTATCAATGTTGAGGCCGTGCGCGGCCCTCAAGTCGTGCGCATGCAATTGTCGTCAGCGGCGCTGCCCGTAACCAAGTTTGACTTGGCAGTTGTCATTGATGCCACCGGCAGCATGGGCGACGAAATTGCTTATCTCAAAGCCGAGTTGGCCTCGATCATTGAGACGCTCAATCGCCGACATGGCAATCTGGATATTCGTGTCGGCATGGTGGTTTACCGCGATCAAGGCGATGAGTTTGTGACCCGCACTTATGCGTTCACGTCGGATATGGACTTGGTACAACGCAATCTCAATCTGCAGCAAGCAGGTGGGGGGGGCGATACGCCCGAGGCCATGGAAGTGGCTATGGTGCGCGCGGTGGGATTGGGCTGGCGTGATGATGCGATCAAATCCATGATGTTGGTTGCCGATGCGCCGCCACATGCTGGCGATGTGGCCATGACGTGGACGGCCGCAGAAGTGGCGCGCGCCAAGCGGATTCAAATTGTACCCGTCGCGGCCTCAGGCGTTGATGACGCCGCGCAATATATCATGCGCGCCATGGCTGCAGCGACCCAATCTCGATACGCCTTTCTAACTGACGACAGCGGCATTGGTAATGCGCACGCCGAACCATCGGTGGATTGCTATCATGTCACGCGCTTGGACAATTTGATCCGTCGTATACTTGATGCGCAAATTTCCGGTCGACGCATTGAGCCTGCGCCCAATGAAATTGTGCGCACGGTGGGCGATTATGACGGGGGCCGGTGCCGAGGTGTTTAAGCGCAAAGCCCACGCATAAGGCGCGCTGACGCTTGATGTTTTTGGGAGCAATTTTCGCTAGACGTCTTGGTCAATTACCGCCACTCTCACGTTCATGAAACTTGCATCCCTGAAAAATGGCCGCGATGGCCGCCTTGTTGTTGTTAGCGACGATCTGATTCATTGCACTGACGCCAAATTGATTGCCCCGACGCTGCAATATGCATTGGAGAATTGGGCCGTTTGTGCGCCGCAACTGGAACATTTGGCACTAGCGCTAGAGCGCGGGGCTGTGCCGACAGAGCGTTTTCATGAGCGTGATGCGGCCTCGCCACTGCCGCGCGCTTATCAATGGGCGGATGGCAGTGCCTATGTGAACCATGTCGCGCTCGTTCGCCAGGCGCGAGCGGCCGATATGCCGGATAGCTTCTGGCATGATCCTTTGATGTATCAAGGCGGGTCTGACGGCTTTCTGGCGCCCCGCGACCCTATCCCCCTCGCGGATGAGGCTTGGGGTTGTGATATGGAAGGTGAGGTTGTCGTCGTCACGGGAGACGTTCCCATGGGGGTCTCTGCGCAAGAAGCGCGTGACTATATCCGCTTGGTGGGTTTGACCAATGATGTCTCGCTGCGTGGGCTCATCCCCGGAGAGATTGGCAAGGGCTTTGGATTCTTTCAGTCGAAGCCCGCCAGTGCTTTTTCACCGGTCTTCGTGACGCCCGATGCGCTTGAGGCGCGCTGGGATGGTGGTAAGCTCCATGGGGCGCTTTGCGTCGATCTGAATGGCAAGCCTTTGGGACGAGCCGATGCAGGTGTCGACATGACTTTCGATTTTGGTCAGCTGATTGCTCATGCGGCGAAAACGCGAGCCTTGGCGGCTGGCACGATCGTTGGTTCCGGCACAGTCTCCAATCGTGATGCCGATGGTGGACCCGGCAAGCCAATCAGCGAAGGCGGTTTGGGCTATAGCTGCTTGGCCGAGGTCCGCACTGTTGAAACCATCCTGCACGGCGAGCCCAAGACGCCCTTCCTGAAGCGCGGCGATATGGTTCGCATTTGGATGGAGGATGAACGGCATCACCCCATCTTTGGTGTGATTGAGCAAATGGTGGGCTAAGCTGCCAGAATGAAACCAATCATATTCGGTCTGTCCGGCCCCAGCTTGACGAATGAGGAGCGCGCGCTTTTCGTCGAAACTGATCCGGTCGGCTATATCCTCTTCCGGCCCAACATTGTCGATCCAGCGCAGGTGAAGGCGCTGACGGATGATTTGCGCTCGCTTGCCGGGCGCAACGATCTCCCCATCTTGATTGATCAAGAAGGTGGCACTGTTCAGCGGATGGGGCCGCCCGACTGGCCATCCTCGCCCTCGGCTTCGGTGTTGGCTGCGGCCTATGCCAAAGCGCCGATGACCGCCATCGAAGCGGCTCGGTTGCAAGGGCTAGCCATTGGCCACATGCTTCATGAGGTAGGGATCACCGTCAATTGTGCGCCGGTCTTGGATCGAGCTGGGCCCTACACGCACGCCGATATCTGGGATCGGAGCTTAGGCTCCGATCCTGCGCAGATTGCTTCCCTTGGCAAGGCGCTGCTGGATGGCATGGCGTCCGCAGGTGTGGTCGGCGTTCTCAAGCATATGCCGGGGTTGGGCCGAGCCTCTGTCGATAGCCATCATGACTTGCCAGTGGTGGCGAATAGCGGCGAAGAGCTAATGGTCGATTTCGAGGCGTTTCGCTTGCTCCGTTCAACGCCGATTGGAATGGTGGGGCATATTAGGTTCGAAGCCTTGGACGCTTCGGAGCCTGCCAGCCGGTCCAGCATCATCATCCAGAGCATAATCCGCGAACAGATCGGCTTTGATGGCCTGTTGCTGAGCGATGATCTCACGATGAACGCATTAACCGGCACATTGGCTGAGCGATCTGTTGCTGCCATCGAAGCAGGCTGCGATGTGGCTTTGGCCTGTTGGGGCACTCTTGATGAAAAGGCAGCTGCCGCTGTGGCTCTTCCAGAGATGAGCGAGCAAGGCCGCGCGCGCCTCGACCGCGCAATGGCAAGCGCAAAACCGCCAATAACTGTGGATAGTCTGGCCGCAGTGATTGCCAAACGCGATGCATTATTGTCTTATGCGCCTTGAATGGATGGAACCGATATATTCGAAGCGGAAGCAACCGCCGATGAGCAGCTGACGCTGGAGCTGGGCAGTTGGGAAGGCCCGCTTGATCTGTTGCTGGCTTTGGCCCGCAATCAGAAGGTTGATCTGCGGCAAATCTCCATCCTCGCGCTTGTTGAGCAATATCTGGTGTTCATCGACAATGCGAAAGCGCTGAAACTGGAACTGGCGGCTGACTATCTCGTGATGGCGGCTTGGCTCGCTTATCTCAAATCCGGGCTGCTGCTTCCCCGCGAACCTCATGTTGACCCTAGTCCTGAAGAATTGGCCCTGCGCCTGCAATTGCGGCTGGAGCGGCTCAATGCCATGCGAGAGGCCGGAGCAAGGCTGATGGCGCGGGATCGGCTGGGGCGTGATGTGTTCCTGCGGGGAGAGCCCGAGGGGTTGAAGGTCATTCGAAAGGCCCGCTGGGATGCGGGCATTTTCGATCTGATCCAAGCTTATGGCCAAGTGAAGGCGCGAACGGCTCCTGTGTTTCACATCGTCCACAAACGCCATGTGATGACTTTGGAAGAGGCCATTGATCGCGTGGCCCGTTTGGTTGGCGCCACAATTCGCTGGACCGAGATTAGGGCATTTCTTCCCGAAACGGACGACCCCGTGTTCCGGAAGTCATCGCTTGCTTCAAGCTTTCTGGCGCTTCTCGAATTGGCGCGCCAAGGCAAAGTGGAATTGCAGCAGGAAGAGGCGTTCTCCGCCTTGATGGTGAAAGCCGCATGATCCCGCCTGAAGATGATCTCTCCCGCGCCGTCGAGGCGACTCTGTTCGCTGCTGGAGAGCCGCTGAGCGTGTCTGACATTCAAGCCTATGTTAGGGCAGATGCGCCGGTGAAAGTCGCTCTGGCGCAGCTTGCGGCCCGCTATGAAGGGCGAGGGATCACTTTGGTCGAGCGTGGCGGCAAATGGCATTTCCAAACCGCGCCAGACTTGGCTCATATCTTGAGGCGTGAACGAGAAGAAAGCCGCAAGCTCTCGCGCGCTGCCATCGAGACGCTC
>DLOX01000117.1:0-4235 GCA_002478575.1 Sphingomonadales bacterium UBA7473
TCGAATCCCTTCGCCCGCTCCAAGTTTTCCTAATATTTTTCAACTGCTTGCTAGCATCGATTGTTTTGATCGGGTTAGTTGTTGTCGCGTTCGGGGCCGTTCAGGGGCCGCTAGGGTGCAATTTCTGCGTCTTGCACCGAACTTCCTCAATCTACTCTAATCTCCATTGGCAGCCAACTGTCCCGGCCAGTTCGGCGAAGCTTCACGCGGTATCGCGATCTGATTTGAGCGCCGAATGCGTTTTGGGCATCAACCTCGCCGGTCACCGTCCAAACACAGCCATTCTGTTCAGTCCGTGTCGATGAGCCCACAAAGTCTGCGCTCGAAGGAGCGCGAAGGGTTGCAAGCACGCGTTGCTCTGCCTCAATTTTCGGGCGGCTTGGGTCATTGTCCTGGCATAGTTCGGCAAGCTCTCTCGCCAATGCCTCGTTGCTCAGTCGCGTCACTTCCCGATCAGGTCTTTGAGCACATTCGGATGGCCCCAAAGCGATACGCTCGCACATTTCGCGCTTTTGCGACCATTGACCTTCGGTTGACGAGCTTGGCCTAGCCGCCAGCCATTCTGCATTCTCGTTTTGTGAGCCGATAAACGCGATGACAAACAGACCCACAGTTCCACCAACGAGAGCAAGGCAACCGATTTTCCATTTCCGCTGCTTACGCTCCACAGCCTCGATGATGTCGGCGGCTGATTGATTGCCGTCCCATTGCTCATGCCCCGTCATTCGATGCCCTCCTGAGTTGAGAGTTTCGCATATATTATTCGAAATCGGGATAATAGTGCAGAAAGCCTACCCGCTTGGTTCAATTGAAAAATGAACCAATGCGCCAATCGATCCACTCAGCCCCTTATGTATTGCTCCGAGAACGGCTGAAAGCGGCGCGTGTCGCGGCGGGGCTGACGCAGATTGAATTATCAGCCAAGCTGGAGCGTCCACAGTCATATGTTGCAAAATATGAAGGCGGTGATCGGCGGTTAGACATCGTTGAGTTTATTGACGTGTGCGGTCTTCTGGGCATTTCGCCAGAACTACTTATTCGTGACCTCACGAAGACCTAGACGTTCCGGCCCGCTTTACCGTGCGAGTCTTCTGGCGATGCCCAACACATTTAGCCGCATTTGCAAGAGCGGCTTAGACACTCCGTAGTGAGTTGCGGCAACACTTGTTGACCAGCCAGACTTTCCAATCAACAGGGCGGCTTCCTCAGATACCAGCAGAGCCGGGCCGAGCCAGTTGGCTTCTTCCTCCAAATTTGCACAATAGTGTCGCGAGCCACTTTCATCAAAAGGGGGTTTTGCCGGATGAAGCAAGATGATGTGGCTAAGCTCGTGGGCCAGATCAGCGGCTATTCTTCCTTTGCTGTGGGCGCAGTTATAAATGACGAGACGCTGCATCCCATAGCAGATCGTGAGAGCGGAAAACTCGTTTTTGCCACTCTTACTTCTCAGGTAGTCGTAGGCCTCCGGCTCCGCAGTCGCAAAATTCCTGAGTGGCATCGTCGTCACATCAAGATTTGCTGCAAGTTGAAATGGGCACAGGGGAGCCGATGGCTCTAAATTGAGCTCACGACGAAAATCCCGGGCATAAGCATTTGCCTCGGTCTTAAAGCCCCTCCGAAGTGCCAATCTTTTCCCCTTTTGATTTTAGCCCTTCATAGGCAGCTCGGATTATCGCTTCGAGCGCTGAAGCTCCGTCCGGCGATAGATTCGGGTCGGCTCGGAGGTAGGTCGAAATTTTCGTCAACGGCTCTGCATCAACCCTAGCTCTATCAGAGACAAAGTAGTCGTTGCCGTCGATACCGGCCCAGAGACAAAGTGCTCCAAAACTGTCCACATCAGGACGGCGACCTTGGGATATTCGAGTTAGCGTTGACGCACTGACCTTGGCTTCATCGGCTACCTTCTTCCAAGATTTTTTCTTCAGTTCTCGCTGGCTGTCGAGCGCAGCAAAAAACTTCTCAACATCAAATTCGACGGAGTTCACAATTTCACTCTTGCAATACCGTTCGACATATGCAATTTCCCCTTCAGACGTTGCACTCTAGCAACGTCGAACCGAAGACGCAACACTGATATGAGGTACGTTATGACAGGCATTGTTGAACAAGCGGAGCACCCTGATGAAGCGGTCCATGGCGGCCACAAGGGCGATGGCCGCGACAAAACTTTCGAGATCGCCATTACCTATAGTGGTCCCGACAAGGAAATCGAAGTTTCGAAAGATGAAACAATCGCAACGGTCTTGGCGCGCGCAATTGCAGCGTTCTCGATCACGGCCAACCAGCACACGCTGGCGCTCTATACGCCTGATGGTGTCGAACTGCGTGATGAGTCCCAGACCGTCAAATCAGCCGGCATCAAAAAGCGTGATCGCCTCTTGCTGCGCCCGTCAGCCGTTAAGGCGGGGTAACGGCTATGCTCCAAATTTCGCACCGCATTATCGAGGAAACATTTGCAACACTGCGGTCGTGCGGTGCGAATGAAAGGGAGTGCAAGCTATACTGGCTGAGCCAGTGGGATCGGCCCAATCAATTGATTGAGGTTACGCACCCCCGGCACACGGCCAGTCGATATGGCCTTGCTATCAATAGCGCATGGATCACTGAATTTTGGAATGATCTTTCAGCACGCAAGATGAGCGTCTGTGTCCAAGTTCACACCCATCCGAACGAAGCTTTTCATTCCGCGACGGATGATGCCTACCCCCTGCTTTTTCATTCAGGTTTCCTGAGCCTCGTTATTCCTGATTTTGCGATGGGGCGAGTCGGCTTTGAGAATGCCTACCTCACAGAAATCCAACCCGATGGCGGCTGGAAACAGGTTCAAATCAGTTCAAGGATCATGGTCGATGGATAGTTTTGAGCAGCTTTCTCGCACCCGCCTTTTGCTACAGACGGATTTCGGAATCGCCGATCCGGCGATCATCATGCGTGCATTGTTTCAACCCTGCATCCTGCTTGTCGCGGACCAATCCATCATTTCCACATTCGCTGGTCAGGTTGCAGTCTCGACAGCCGCGATGCAGTGTGTCCGCTCCGGCCATAGCGTTTACATCGACGCGCCAGACGCGCCACTGATCGGGTATCAGCCGCCTATGTCGGGCCGCTCCTTTCACGAAGCGATAGATTCGGTTGCAGACCAATTGATTGATGGCGTGAGCATCAAAATCGGCAAGCCGCTGATACCGGCCGATATCGCATTTGTATTTGGAGGCAGTTTCGAGGGCAGAGTCTCTGCACGCCGCGTAATATCAGTTGGCTGCACGAATTGGTCTGGCAGCATCTGCGACACACCAAAGAAAGCGCGATGGACTGCGACGCAATGGCCGATGGGCGCATTGGTTGCGGCAACGCTTGTTGCAGCCGAAGCGTTCAAAATCACCGGACGCGTCCTACTGCCCCTTTCCGACCGGGCTGGTGAATTTGCACCGTCCTTTGCTCCTCTGCGGGAAGCTGAGTTCCGCCTATGCCGCGAAGATACATCCCTTTGCGCCGATATCGGCAACGTCGATATTGTCAGTGCGGGAGCAATCACGAATGCGGCGCTATATGCGCTACTGCGAGTGCCAGGCATTGCTGGTTCAGGAAGAGCGTTCGACCGAGATGTGTCCGACCATTCAAACAGAAACCGCAATGCGCTGTTGCTTGGGCCATCCGTTGGCCACGCTAAGGTTAACCTGTTTGCCTCCCTATCCAGAGGCTTTCAGATCGATCCGGTCCAGCGTCATTTTGAAGATTCCGATCTAGGCGATTTGGCAGATCGCGTGATAGTTGGCGTTGACGACATACCCACACGCTGGCTTTTAGCGAGTGCTGGCGTCGGCTGGATGGGCGTGGGTGCAACAACTCACTTCAAAGCGATGTCATCGGTTCACTATCCATTGTCAGGCTGCGCCGCTTGCCTGCATCCGTATGATGAACCGCTTGATGGCCCTATACCCACGGTCGCTTTCTCGTCTTTCTTGGCAGGCCTCATGGTCGTGGCTGAGTTGTTGAGCGACGTGGGTGGCTCATACCAGTTTGCATCACGGCAGACGTTCGTTGAGTCGCTTTACCCAGCCAACATTCATCGGATGAAGGTTCCAGCCATCTTCGATTGCCCAGCGCAGTGCGCCGCGTCCCAGATCAAGATGGCTGGTTAAAAGGAAAAGCGGCGGCGCGGACGGCTGACAACTGGTTTATCCGTTGCAATACAGAAAAAGCCGATGTTTTTCTCGGTTCTCCGAAAACGGGAA
>DLOX01000117.1:4260-10501 GCA_002478575.1 Sphingomonadales bacterium UBA7473
AAAACGGGAAGCGTTGAAGGGATGCGTTGGCAGTCCGTTGCATATCAATCGCCGTTCTGGTCAGCGGCTCAAGTTCGGCATGGGCTGCCCGAATTTGGCTAACGGAAGGCTGGAGAGGCCCATATAAGCGTTGGCAATTCGCAGTGTTTTATACCATTGTTTTGATTATATTTAATACGCTTCAACGGATGAAACGGGTTGAAAGAATATGGGGATAAATGCTGCCCCATTGTAATGGTCAAACAACCCGTTTTCCCGTTGAAGTGTTATGATTAGAACGGCGTGTCTCCAGTGTCGCGCCGATGTAGCCATTCGGTCAAATTGGGGTCGGTCCATCGCTGTGGGCCATGAATGCGCTCGAACCGTTCGCGCATTTCGCTCAGGCGCGGAAACCGCCAACCCCGAAACGAGTATAAGTGCTCAGTGACACATCCATATTTTTTGAGGTGGTCTGCAAGCTTCCTATGACCGATTGATGGATAACAAGGCTCACGCATTCGAGCGTCTTCCAGAAGCCCCAGACGTCGTTCCCCGCTGTTGGTGGCAGCGATGTTGGCAGCACCAATGTTGTTGGGCAAAATCGCCTCATCAAGGAGAGAAAACAACCATCGATCCAACGGTGCCATGCCGAGTTCCACTTGCTCAAGTAACGCGGCTGTTCGAGGTATGGCCCGATGGTCAAAGCAGGTGATGTCGAGATTGATCAGGTGATGTAGAAGATTCTCCAATCCACCGCCGTCCAATTCGGCCTGTCTTTCCGCGAAATATGCGCTGTCCTGCATTCGAGCATCGTCAGCCTGCATGACGACAAAGCGACGCTCAATGCCTGATGCGGGGATTACATGCTCCTCATTCGACGCGATCAGAATGTGCAGACAGTTTCGCGCAATGGTCGCGTCCACGCCCTTGGCTTCGATGGATATCGTATTCTCTGTGATCATGGCCTTTAGCATCCCCTCTTCTTGCTTCGTGCAGGCAAGGAAGGCTTCGTCGGCGAATAGGAATACACAATCCTGGAGATGGGCATTGAAATGGCCGGTGACATATTTTGCGCTGGAGCAGTGCATGCTGTGCTGACCAAGCAGCTTGCAAATTGCACGGCCAAAGAAGCCTTTGCCTGTCCCCTTCTTACCACGGATGACGAGCGCGACCTCGGCAGGATGGCTAGGCAATTGCACCATCCTTGCCAGCCAGCGGATGACATAGGTGGCTAAATCTTCATTCCCGCCGCACAGGTTGTCTTTGATGTGCCTCAGAAATCCGAGATGCTTGTCGCCCGGCTTCGGGTCACAACCGAAGCCCCGCCAGAGGTTGAATACGTTTTGCTGCGTCTCCTCTCCGGGTAGAAACACGATCTTTCGGAATTGGCGGGCACGTGGGTGTTGCAGCCACCATTTCCCAAGCGGCATCGTTTCGGGATTGCCATTCTTGTCCCGTCCAATCTCGACGTGCCGCCGCATGTATCTGTTTCGGAAATTCTCGAAGTTCTGAAACACAATTTTGCGCCGCTGCAATTGTTCGTCCCAGTCCTCTTCCATCACAACGCATCGCCCACCTCGGTCCATTTCGATGATTGCATGGCGCGCATTCAGTTCAGTCAACGCAGGGTCGATCACCTCGTCCCGCGCTTTGGAAATCTGGAGCGCCGCATATTGCTCTGGATTGGACTTATCGAGGACCGAGGCACTGATTTTGAAATCCGGATCAAGGATTACTGCGGCAATCGTCTCATCGTCTGCGCCAGCCCGCGCCATATCGCAAAGCACACGCCACAAAACCTCGGATCGGCTCCTGTATTTGTCGCTCTCGTTAGGGTCACACCCATTTACGATTAACGCATTCGTATAGTCGGTCAGCTTGACGGGAAGATCATCGGTGCTTGCATAGCGCGGTAGGCTCGATGGAATAAGCACATCGCGTTGACTTGCGTTCCGCTTCGAGCCCTCGAAAGCCCCTTCCAGCGGGGTGAATTGGGAAAGGGGATATTGAACCCAAGAGCTATCCAACAGCTTTGCTGGCCTCTCCACACGGCCCAGAGCCATTTTCTTTTTGTTGGGGAAGTTTGTGGTCCCCGGCACACGAAAAATGCGGTCAATGTTATGGCAATGGTCTCCACCAAACATATTTGCCAGCTTGAGGTTATATCCCTCGGCTAAGCGCCAGCCTTTCTCATCCCCATCCAGCGTGATCGGTTCTTCAAGTAGCCACAACGCTTGAATGCCGTTCCCGGAATCTACGACTACGCTTGGTGGCGGCGAAAAATCAGCGAGCCCATGCAGCGCCCGTTCCTTGCATTGCTCAGGTGTCTCGCCATCCTTTGCGGGATCAATATCAACATGGAATGCGCGGACAGTGCGGATGTCCTTTTTCTGCGCTCTCTTGTCGAGTGCCCATCCTGGCTGATTAATGCTGAAATAGATATTTGAATGGGCAGCCACCTTTGAAGTGATCCATGTTGTCATTTCACCCAATTGTTGGGGCCAGAAACACCTAGGCTCGATAGCGCCGTCTGGCTTGATAGCGCTGAGCAGCCGAGGTGCTTCACCATACCATTGCGAAAGGAAAGTGACTGCTTCTTTGGGATCGAAGGAATTGCTCACGACACACCTCGATCCGCAATCCAAGCTGCAACCTCGGTTTCCCGCCAAGCCACGCGGCGTTCAGTGAGTTGATAAGGGCGGGGGAACTTTTCCTCGCTGATCAAACGGTAGATGGTCGTTTTGCTCAGGGAGGTGATCTCCCTGACCTGATTCAAGGATATAAAAATACTCATTGGCTAACTCCTGTGTTGAGGAGTCCAGCGAAGTATGCAGATCGTGTCCCTTTGGGAGATGGTTTTTTCTCGGAGAACTTGGATTCATTGGTTGCGCTTACGGCTGCACTTCAATCCCGAAAGTCTTTTGGGTTTCGCAAATATGCCTCTGCAATGTGCAAGGCCGATATGTGCCTGTTGTGAATTTTTGGATCGCCGCAATCGCATTCCAGTTCATGGGGCTCGTGAATCCACAAGCCATCGGCGTTGCGGCGATAATACCATCCACGATTGAAGCCAGCCTTCGTCATCTCCAAGCCTGGATGCTCTACTAGAAGCTCACAAACCTCGAACAAATCAGCGTCGCGTTGCATTACGCCGATTCCCTTTTGGTAAAGCGTCATGTCGCCCATATTGGCATGTTGGATGAGTTCATCGATCTCGAACGCAATCGTGCCGTTCTCGGCGATGAGTGCCTCAACTTCCGGAAAGCGCATCGGGGTTTTTACATCGGCGCTACCAAACAGAACGATTTCAGGCACAGTCATCGCGATGCCACCAACGCTGTCCCCCTCAATTGAATCGAATGTTTCGCCGACCTTAGCGCGGCAAAAATACGCTGTACGCGGCCATGCTATCTTCACATAGCTTTCGTGATACTCGGGTAGGTCCAAGACACGATTGAAGGCCGGAATTGTGAAATTTTCGTCCCGGACGCCTTCAATCTCAATCCACGGCAGCCCCAACAGTGCATGCAGGATCGGGTCCTCTTGAACAGACGGAAAAAGGTCGTTTGTTTCTGTTAGACCGGCTGCTACGGCATAGTCCCGAAGTACGGCGCGTTCAGCCATAATATGCGCACGATAGCAAGCAGTGGGAAGCGGTTTATTGCGCAACGGCCCGACTAGCCAAGCAGATTGCGCGGTCGGTCGAGGGCGATACCCGCTTATTTGAAGAGCGGCGAGATCAACCAGGCCGATGCGAGCAGCCATATCCCTGTCAAGAATGTAAAGATGGCCATCGCCCTCCTCGAAATTGTATTGCGCCATCTTTTTGCGCAACCATACGGGACGTTCTTCGCAATCCTCGCTCATCTCAATCACAGTTTTGTCAGAGTAGTTATGGCTAGCAAACCATGCGCCTACTGCTGCGTTTGACGAGGCATCAATGTAGAATGATCGCCAGCCATAGTGCTGCAGAAGTGCCTGAACCAAGCCTAGGCGATCTTCATACTCTCCGATAAACACATCAAGGACGTTTGTTGCGTAACGGCCCCATTTTAACATTTGGCTCGGCATGCAGCCATGTCGGTCAAATGAGGTGACCAAAGAGGGGGTTCCCGGCTCACCATAGTGCGCGGTTTGCCCTCGAAACAATGCGTTATCGCCGAACTTGGCAATGCACGTTTCGAGCTCTGCGGCCGTTTTCGCTCTAACCTGCTCCATGACGATACCTTGCTACCCCCTAGTGCCGCCATTCCAACATTTAGGATGGAACGCTCAGGCCCGCCCCGTCTCGCACTGCGCGCATGCTAACGATTTTTCCCGAAGCGTGAATAGAGAACATAATTTATGTCCTTGATCTCAGCTTTAGGTTCAAAACTGACTACATACTTGTGAATGAATTTGGCAGCAGCGGAGGCTCGCGAACTGTCGTTACGACCATTTATTACATGGCAACAGTAAGGCGCCAAAATTTCGATCACTCGACAAAGAGCCTTTACGCTCAACTGATTTCTTCCGGTCAATGCAGGTCTGCCGGGATCGCGTGCCGTCATATCAAGCCAGCCATCAATCACATTTCCAGCCTGATCTTTGCGTGCAATAAGTTCAATATTGCTTAGGGTTGGCCCAGCCAACGGGATGTCTATACCCCATTCGGCTTTCCAGTATGCAAGAGTGTCTTCGGCGATTCCTCGGACTTCCAAGTCTGCTGGAATCGCACCCACAAACAGCGCATGACCAGCCAACAGCTCCTTCGCGTCGTCAGACAGATTCACAATTCGGCCATCGGCGAAATATCGCAGGTCGTCCTTGTAAAAATCTACGTCGTCGAATGTCTGACGATCAGATTTCGCACGATTCAACTCGTCGAGATATTCTTTCTTTGCCTTGGCGAGCACTGAAGGAGGAACTGATGCATCAGCGTGTAAGGTGGTTTCACTGTCCATGCCCAGACGTTAGATTATTCTGCCACAAAACCAAAGCATCGCGTCGTTCGGCTAACCGCTCATAGCGGTCATAGATGCCCATGATACCACTTAGTTGGTGCCCAAGCACCAACTCAGCGGTGATCGCATCGATACCCAGACGTGACATGTGGCTGCGAACGGTCCTGCGGAAATCGTGAACTACGAATTTAGGAATGTCAGGGTCGAGCTTTTTGTCGAGCAAGGCCTTCGCTTTGGAAAAGCCGGATACCGGCCGGATGCCATCCGTTGTCGAGAAAACGAACTCACCCTTCTGCCGCGCGATTGTTGCTAGCACGGATCGGATTGCGTCGGTGATCGGCACGACATGCGGCTTGCCGGTTTTTCGATTTTCGCCGGGAATGACAATTTCATCACTCCCTATCCAACTCCATTTGCAATCGGCCAGCTCCCGCAGCCGACAACCTGTTAGAAGCAAAAGCTGATAGAGCGTGCCAAAGGGGTAGCCAATCGATCCGGCGACAGCATAGACTTGTTGCGCTTCAGACAGCGTTAGAACCCGGTCACGCGCCTGCATGTCTATTTTGAGCCTGATGCCAACAAATGGATTGACCGGAATTATGCCGTGATCAGCAGCCCAATTGAGCATCGCCACGACGTGTTTGCGGACTTCAAATTGGCGAGATGGCGTCAGCGGTTGAACAAGCGCGACTAGCTCGCTGCGACCCAAGGACTGCACTTCTCGACTACCCCAGACTGGCTTGACGCGGGCGTTGAGCAGCCGACGTTTATCCTCTAGCGTTTTGACATTGATGTTGTCGCAATAGGCGTCAATCAACTGAGTAACAGTTGTCGGCATTGCGGTGTCGGTCGGGCGCGGGTCACTGCCTCCCAATGCCTGTGCTCGAATAGCTGATGCCGCCGCTCTTGCTTGGGCAAGACTGACATCTGGCCAGTATCCGACGTTCAAGCGTCGCTTATCGCCAGCTCGGTTTCTCCCAAGGTTAGCGTCAAAACGACCAGCGCCAGCTACGCGGTATGTAACCGACCACGCCTTCCTGCCATCAGTCGATACGCGCAAGGTTAATCCATTGCCGTCAGGAAGCTCTAAACGCTCTCCATCCTTTGCGCGGCTGTTTCGTATTTTCACTTCAGTTAGCTGCATGCTAGGGGCCTTTCAGGGGCCGCTACAGTCGGGCTGTTCCGAAACTGCGCGAACCTTAAAGAAACTCAATAGCGCAGAAAACTGCGGATTTTAAGTGGCTGAAAATCCTTCATGAAACGCCTTGGGTCTATAGGCCTACGCCTTGCCAAGGTTGGGGTCGAGGGTTCGAATCCCT
>DLOX01000117.1:10545-14458 GCA_002478575.1 Sphingomonadales bacterium UBA7473
TCCCTTCGCCCGCTCCAGTTTTTTCGATTGATGAGAAGAGCGTCGATCACTCCGTTACGATCGTGACGGAACTAACCTTCTCGGCCCTATTTTAGTTGGCCCCGAGCCCTAGCCGCTTTGCCGTAGAAGGTCTCAAATAAGGGCGAGGCCATAAGAGTTGTGACAATTGCCATCAGCACCAGCATCGAAAAAAGTGCTGGGCCGATGATGCCGCGTTGCAGACCGATGTTGATTACAATGAGCTCCATCAGGCCACGTGCGTTCATCAAAGCCCCGATTCCCATGGCGCTTGCATGATCTTGCCCAGACAAGCGAGCGGCAGCGTAACAAGCGCCGCCCTTGGCGATGATCGACGCGGCGACAATGGCGAGTGCCGTTGCCAGCAATGCAGGATCGCCGAGCAAAGTGAGCTCGGTGTGCAGACCGGAATAGGTGAAGAAAAAGGGCAAAAGCAAAACGACTGTCACGGGCTCTAGCTTCTCGATCAATCCCTTGGTCAGCGCGCCACGAGGCATCGCTGTGCCGAGCAGAAAACCGCCAAAGACGGCATGAATGCCAATCGCGTCCATGGCCCAAGCAGCCAGCATGAAAAGGACGAGCGCAATCGCAATGATCTGTTCATCAACACCGCTGCTTTCGGCTCTTTTCCCAAGTGGAGCAAGCAATCGGGGCGCAACTATTGTCATGAAAAGCGCGAAAGACACGCCGCCGCCAATCGCAAGATAGGCCACCTGCGGTCCGTCTCCAAAGCTTGCGAGCACGATGGCGATCAGCACCCAAGCACCAGCATCGTCAATTGCACCTGCCGACAAAGAAAGCGTTCCCATGGACGTGCCCGAAAGCCCGCGTTCATGAATGATCCGTGCCAGCATTGGAAAGGCCGTGATCGCAATGGCCGCACCCATGAACAAGGTCGCCTCAAACTGCGTCACCTTAGGTGTGAAAAGACCTTCCTGCGCCATCAGCCACGGCGTCGCTATCATAGCGACCAAAAAGGGAGCGACCATGCCTGCAATCGATACCGAAGCGGCACCGCGTCCACTGGCCCGAAACTCATCACGGTCAAACCCCAGACCGACAAGGAACATGTATAGCCCCACGCCCATTTGAGCGATGACGAACAAGATGGGTTTGGACTCGGGCGGGAAGATCAACGCCTGTACCTCAGGCGCGACGGCTCCAAACAAACTAGGCCCCAGCAGTACGCCTGCGATCATTTCGCCGACCACGCGAGGCTGGCCGAGCCAGCGCTGGGCAATTGTGCCGACAAGGCGGCAAGTGACCAAAAGGACAGCCACTTGCAGAAAGAATGCAATGCTCAATTGCGTTGGCGTCACCGGGTATGTTCCCGTGCAAACGCTGCTGCCGCGCCGAACAGGCCGGGTTGGGGATGAGTGATCAAGCTGACAGGGATGGATGCCATCAATTCTACGAAACGCCCCTTGGCGCGGAAGCGTTCGTCAAATCCCGAGCGCAGCAATATGTCCTTGATCCTCAGGCCCAAACCGCCTGCGATCACGACGCCACCAAATCCGCCTTGGGCAAGCGCAATGTCACCCGCAACGCTACCCAAAGACAAGCAGAAGCGATCAATGGCGGCACTGGCAAGGCTATCGTCACCTGCCATGCCCAGCGCCCACAAGGCCTTGTCGTCTATCTGCGGGACTGGCCGCCCTTCAATCGCTGCAAGCGTTTCATATATTTCGATGAGCCCTGGACCAGAGACGATCCGCTCTACCGAAACGCGCGTGAAGCGCTTACGCATCCGAGCGAGGATCGCATCTTCGATCGTGTCCAGTGGCGAGAAATCAATATGGCCACCTTCGGTTGGCTGCACATGATATCCGCCGGGAAAGCGATAGAGATGCGCCACACCCAAGCCTGTGCCGGGGCCAATGATGCTGATTGTGCCATGTTCTGTCAGCGGCTGATCTGGACCGCAGAGATGGATGAAATGGTTCGCTTCTGCTTGAGCAACCGCATGGCCGACAGCACCGAAATCATTGATCAAGGTGAAGGCATCGACGTTCAGCCGTTCCTTGATCAGCGCTGGGCGAATGATCCAAGGATTGTTGGTGAATTTAATCACTTCGCCGGAGACTGGGCCGGCCATCGCAATGGCAGCCGCGCGCGGGATCGGCTGATCGATCATCGCGCCAAAGGCTTCCCACGCCGTCTGAAAAGACGCATGTTCGCATGTATGCAGCGTAAAAGTCTCACCAAGGCTCAAGACCCGACCGCCGCCGACTTCGGCCAGTGCGAACCGTGCGTGTGTGCCCCCGATATCAATCGCGACAAGCTGCATCTATAGCCCCGCTGCCTTCAGCATCGCCGATGCGCCTTGCTCGGCCCCATCCGCGCCAAGCTGCATCATAGCAAAAAGCTCTCGGCCCAAGCCATCGTCCAAAACGGGAGGTGTGGCGGAAGTGCGCCCGGACAAATCGGCCTTCACTTCGATCACACCATCATGACCGCAAAGTTTAATGACGTCACCATCCTGCACAAAGGCAAGCGGGCCGCCGCCAATGGACTCAGGCGTAAGGTGGATCGCGGCGGGCACTTTTCCACTCGCACCAGACATGCGGCCATCGGTTACAAGCGCAACTTTGTGCCCGCGATCTTGTAGGACGCCAAGCGCTGGCGTCAGCTTATGGAGCTCCGGCATGCCATTGGCGCGTGGGCCTTGGAAGCGGACGACAACAACAACGTCGCGGTCCAGTTCTCCCGCCTTGAACGCGGCAAGCACATCTTCTTGGGAATGGAAAACGCGGGCTGGGGCCTCAATGGTCCAGCGCTCTTTGTCGACCGCGCTGGTCTTGAAGGTCGCTCGGCCCAAATTGCCCTGGACCAGCCGCATGCCGCCATCGGGCAGGAAAGGCGAAGAAGGCGGGCGCAGCATGGCGTCGTCTTGGCTGCTTGCTGGTGCATCACGCCAGGCGAGCGCTTCATCGTCGCCAAGACAAGGTTCTTGTCCATAGGCGCTCAAGTC
This sequence comes from Sphingomonadales bacterium UBA7473, assembly GCA_002478575.1. GTDB lineage: Bacteria > Pseudomonadota > Alphaproteobacteria > Sphingomonadales > Sphingomonadaceae > Aquisediminimonas. The sequence continues at coordinate 13,535 of DLOX01000117.1, forward strand.
ATCGCCAGCGACCGTGCGGATGTCAGCATGCAAATGGCCACTGGCGATCAACTCACGGATCACAAAGCCCATGCCGCCTGCAGCGTGGAAATGGTTCACATCGCCAGAGCCATTGGGATAGACGCGCGTGATGAGCGGCGTCGCCGCCGAAAGCTCATCCAAATCCTGCCAATCGATGAGGATGCCAGCGGCGCGGGCAATAGCGGGCAAATGGATCGCATGATTGGTGGAGCCGCCCGTCGCCAGCAACCCAACGCACGCATTCACAATCGCCTTTTCATCGATGCAGGCCCCAAGCGGGCGATAGTCGCCGTTCTGGCCAATCTCAGCAATACGATGAGTTGCGGCGCGGGTCAGTTCCGTACGCAGCTTCGTTCCCGGATTGATGAAGGCGGCGCCCGGCATATGGAGGCCCATGACCTCCATCATCATCTGGTTCGAATTGGCTGTGCCGTAAAAGGTGCAGGTGCCGGCACCATGATAAGATGCCGCTTCGGCCTCAAGCAGTACTTCGCGGCTGGCTTTGCCCTCGGCATAAAGCTGCCGAACGCGCTGCTTCTCTTTGTTGGCAAGGCCGGATGGCATGGGGCCTGCAGGCACAAGGATCGCAGGCAAATGGCCAAAACGCAGCGCGCCGATCAACAAGCCCGGCACAATCTTGTCGCAGATGCCAAGCAGAAGCGTACCTTCAAACATTGCGTGGGACAGCGAAATGGCCGTCGCCATGGCAATAGTGTCGCGGCTGAAGAGTGATAGCTCCATCCCCAGCTGGCCCTGCGTCACGCCATCACACATGGCCGGAACACCGCCTGCGACTTGAGCGGTGGCGCCTACTTCGCGCGCGAACAGCTTGATCGCTTCCGGATAGCGACCGTAGGGCTGATGCGCGGACAGCATGTCATTATAGGCGGTGACAATGCCGAT
>DLOX01000117.1:14527-14784 GCA_002478575.1 Sphingomonadales bacterium UBA7473
TTGTCATCCCCCGATGCGGCAAAGCCATGCGCCAAGTTGCCGCAAGATAACTGCCCGCGCGTCAGACCCTTGTCGGCTTCGCGCGCAATGAAATCGAGATAGCGCTGCCGCGTTGGCCGAGACCGTTCGATGATGCGTTGGGTGACGTTAGCTATTTCAGATTTCATGCTTCCATCTCCTCTCTCCCCTTGGGGGAGAGAAAGGCTTGGCTTGGCAACTTGTTGCCTAGCAAGCCTCGAGAGGGGGAGCGGGCTTTC
>DLOX01000251.1 GCA_002478575.1 Sphingomonadales bacterium UBA7473
TGGCTGATCACCACGGCGCAGCCTGCGAAATTTTCGAGCGCCTCTTCCAATGCCCGCAGGGTTTCCACGTCCAAATCGTTGGTCGGTTCGTCGAGCAGGAGGACGTTGCCGCCCCGCTTCAGCATCTTGGCAATGTGCACCCGGTTGCGCTCACCGCCTGACAATTTGCCGACATTTTTCTGCTGATCTTGGCCCTTGAAATTGAACGCGCCAACATAGGCCCGGGTGCTCATGTCATGGCCATTGACCTTCACATAATCGAGGCCGTCGGAGATTTCCTCCCACACATTCTTGGCTCCATCCAGATGATCGCGGCTTTGATCGACATAGCCAAGGCGCACGGTTTCGCCGACGCTCATCGTACCGCTGTCGGGCGTTTCTTGGCCTGTGATCAGCTTGAACAACGTTGATTTACCCGCGCCGTTTGGTCCGATCACGCCCACGATTCCGCCGGGGGGAAGCGTGAAGGATAGATCTTCAAACAACAGCTTATCACCATAAGCTTTGGTGATGCCTTCAACCTCAATCACCTTGCCACCAAGGCGCGATGGCACTTGGATGACGATCTGCGCTTTACCGGGGGTGCGGGTTTCCTGGCTCGCGACCAATTCCTCAAACTTCGCGATACGTGCCTTGGATTTGGTTTGGCGGCCTTTGCTGCCTTGCCGTATCCACTGAAGCTCCTCAGCAATCGCCTTTTGCTTGCCGGTATCTTCGCGCTCTTCCTGCTCCAGCCGCTTGACCTTCTTATCCAGATAGGTCGAATAATTGCCTTCATAAGGGAAATATTTTCCGCGATCGAGCTCAAGGATCCAGCCCACCACATTGTCTAGGAAGTAACGATCGTGGGTGATCATCAAGACCGCGCCATGATATTCCTTCAGATGGTTTTCGAGCCAGTTGACGCTTTCGGCATCCAAATGGTTGGTCGGTTCGTCGAGCAGCAGGATCGATGGCTTTTGGATGAGCAGCCGCGTCAAAGCGATCCGGCGCTTTTCACCGCCTGAAAGATTTTCAACTGACCAGTCAGACGGCGGGCAGCGCAAAGCCTCCATCGCGACTTCCAATTGATTGTCGAGCGTCCAGCCATCAACCGCATCGATGCGATCCTGGAGCGAACCCATTTCTTCCATCAGAGCGTCAAAGTCAGCATCCGGCTCGCCCATCAGGGCCGAGATTTCATTGTAGCGATCAACCATGTCCGCGGTTTCGCGGGCACCGTCTTTCACATTTTCAAGCACCGTCTTCGTTGGATCAAGCTGAGGCTCCTGCGGCAAATAGCCGACAGTGATATTCTCGCCCGGCCACGCCTCGCCCGTGAATTCCGTATCAATGCCCGCCATGATCTTCATCAGCGTCGATTTACCGGCACCATTGGGGCCAACGATGCCAATCTTGGCGCCTTGGTAAAATTGCAGATTGATGTTGCTCAGCACCGGCTTTGGGGCACCGGGGAAGGTCTTGGTCATGCCCTTCATCACATAGGCATATTGCGCGGCCATGGGTCGTTTCTTTCAAGCTTGAGGGTCTTTAAGGAATGACTTGCCCCTAGCGAAGCGCGCTCGCCTTGGCAAACCTGCGCTGCGGGTTTAGCGTTGCGCCTTATGAAGCAAATCATCCTTGCCGCCGCACTGGCCCTCACCTTCCCGTCCTCCGCCCTTGCTGACGCCCCCAAGGGCCTCGCTTGGGATATTGTCGAATGGCTGACCACAGAGATTGGCCCGCGCCATGGCGGGACGGAAGCTGAGGCACGAGCGCGCGTCTGGGCCGTTGCTAAGCTCAAAGCCTTGGGCTTTGCCAATGTGCGGATCGAAGAATTTGATATGCCCGTTTGGGTGCGCGGCGAAGAGCGGGGGAGCATCATAGCCCCCTTCCCTCACCGCTTTGCGTTGACAGCGCTTGGGAATAGCGGCGCGACGCCCGCGACGGGGCTTAAGGCTGAGGTCATTGCCTTCACCACTTATGACGCCTTCAAAGATGCGCCAGATGCGATGGTGAAGGGCAAGATCGTCTATGTCAGCCATGCCATGCACCGCACGATGGATGGATCATCCTACGGCATCTATGGCGTGCTGCGGCGGCAGGGGCCAAGCCTTGCGGCGAAGAAAGGCGCAGCGGCGATCCTGATCCGCTCCATCGGCACAAGCGAACATCGCACGCCGCACACTGGCAATACCGGCTGGGAAGCGGGCGTATCGCCCATCCCAGCAGCCGCTCTTTCAAATCCCGATGCCAAGCATCTGGAAACCGTGATGGCTCGCGCCAAGGGCAAGCCCGTGACGATTGATTTGACGCTGACGCCCAAATTCACTGGATCACAAAAATCTGGCAATGTGATTGCTGAGGTACCGGGGACCGATGCGGCCGCTGGACTGGTCGTGATTGGCGGGCATCTTGATAGCTGGGACCTTGGCACTGGCGCGATTGATGATGCGAGCGGCGTTGCGATCACAACCGAAGCTGCCAAGCGCTTGCTCGATACGGGCAAGAAGCCCCGCCGCACGGTGCGGCTGGTCTGGTGGGGTGCGGAGGAAGTCGGCATCTTTGGCGGCAATGCCTATTTTGAGGCGCATAAGGCCGAGCCACACGCACTGGCCGCCGAATCAGATTTCGGCGCGGACCGGGTTTGGCGGCTTGATGTGCGCTTGCCGGATGCGGCGCGGCCCTTGGCCGAACGGCTGGGGAAAGCACTGTCTCCGCTGGGCATAACGCTGAGCAAGGAACTCGCTGGCGGCGGCGCGGATGTTGGCCAGCTGGTGGGATCAGGGGTTCCCGCCATTGATCTGCAGCAGGATGGCACGCGCTACTTTGATCTCCACCATACAGCTGAGGATACGCTCGATAAGATTGATCCAGCGCTGCTGGCGCAAAATGTCGAGGCTTGGTCGATCATGGTCAATATGGTTGCCAATGCGCCAGAGGATTTGATGGCGGGGCAGCGTAAATGAGGGCTTTGGGCTTCGCTTTGGTCCTTTGCCTTGCCGCCTGTGGGAAAGGCAGCGGAGAAGCGGGCAGCGCGAATGCAATCGCAGCCAAAGCGGATGAGATTGAAAAAGCAGCCGAGGCCGAAATCGCCGAGCGTGAGAATGAACTCAAAGCAGTGACGGCAGAGGAACAGTAAGTCGGTCGTTTGGGAAGAGCTTCATTTTCTAACCATCCCCAGGATGGTTAGAAAATGAAGCTGGTCGGGGAGACAGGATTCGAACCTGCGACCCTCTGTTCCCAAAACAGATGCGCTACCAGGCTGCGCCACTCCCCGACGGCGAGCGCCTTGGACGAAGTTGCTTTAGGATGCAAGGAGATTTGCCGGAAAAAATTGGTGGGCCCGGCAGGACTCGAACCCGCGACCTAGCCGTTATGAGCGGCCAGCTCTAACCAACTGAGCTACAGGCCCCACCGTGCGCAGGGCGTTAGACGGTTGAAGGGGGGGCATCAAGCCCGCAAATATTCGCCGCTTGAGGATTGAGGATTGAACCGCTCAGCCTGAGCGGGGGCTGCCAGCCGCAGCCACCACATCTGGCAAGCTAATCGGCATCACGCCTTTGCGATCAAGGAAGCCCAAAATCTGATCCCACCATTGATAGAAATCGGAAAGCTCCGCCGAATTGCGGACATAGGGCGTGTGGCCAGGTGCCACTGAGGGCGAATGGAAAGAGAAGCTCAAATAGGCATGCCCGTCATCGAGCATCGCCGAAATGGCATCTTTCACGTCCGCCGCAGGCATATCCTCAGGTGTTAAGGCCACGCGCGATAACATTCCTGATCGCGCAAAGGCTGACCGCATCCGGCCATGGACGCGGGGGTAAATGAGTTTACCCAGACCACGCATCATTCCCGTGTAAGAAACCCCTAAAGGCAGCTCCAGCAAAGCGCCATCCGGCCCGGTCCAATAGGGACGGAAAGAGGACGCGCGGAAATCTGGCCCTCCCTCGGCCCGATAGTCAAAGCTTGGGCGAACCGAGAGATCAGCTTTATAGCCTGCCTCGGCCAAAAGTGCGGCAGTGTTCGGCCCAACCCCATAGCGGCCCGCCCGATAGCAGATGGGGCGACTGCCGACATTGTCTTCAATCGCCGCTGTGAGAACCGCTAGCTTGGCCGCTTCCAACTCACGGGGCAAATTGCCGACGAAGCTGTTGAAGAGATTGACCTCCTCATCAAAGGGCGGATTGACCCAAGGGTGAAGCTGCGTGCCAACGCTGCATTTGCCGCCCTCGACCAGCTGTCGCATGATCGCGAAAGCCGCTGGTGTCGCTGCGACTGGATAATCAATCAAATAGCAAGGCTCGATCCCATGCGCATCGGCGAGCGCCTGAAATTCAGGAAGATAAGCGATATGGCTTGTCGCCGTTTCAGAGCGGGATTGCGGCTTGGTCCAATCAAATTCCTCTTCAGTATCGACGAAGATAGAAAAACGGCGACCGAAGTCGGGGCCGAAATCGACGATATCTTTCGGACTGGGCTGATCACCCAACAGCATCTATGCCCCACTTCCCCGGTCAGAAAAGCGCCTTCAGTCTTGGACGCTTTCTTTGCTGATGTCAGCGCTATCCGTCTCGGCGGGCATGTTCAAGCTAAAGCGCTTGTCATTAATCTCAAATCGTCCGCCAGCGCGCTTGGCCATCTGCCGGATCATACGCAGCAGGAAGGGTGCGCCCAGCGGCAGGACATCATCATCACGGCTTGTCAAAGGATCAGACGATGCATCCAGCATGCGATCACCGGCCAAGGCCCGGGTCGAACGTGGCTTCACAATCGCGAAGCTAAGGCCAGATGGAGCAGCCTCCATCTCGATTCGCACGGTTTCTCCAGCATCAGAAAGACCCAGCGCGCACAGCACAATCCGATCAAGCAAACGTGCAAGCGTTGCCCGATCCATCATCGCGTGAGGAAGCTCCTCAGACGCAATGACTTGAACCCTCAACTGGCGTTCATTGATCAGCGGTTCGTGATGCCTCAGCACATCTTTCAACAGCGCTTTCACATCAGCATGGCCAGAAGCCGGGATTTCGTCTTGGCCGCCTTGCATCCGGGCAGAAAGATCCAAATCCTCAAAGAGGCGCAAGAGCCGATTGGAATCCGACACAATGGCAAAGGCGCGATCCCGGTATGACGGCTCAATTGGCCCCAGAAATTCGCCTTCCATCATTTCAGCGAAACCACGGATCGCGTTCAGGGGCGTCCGCAATTCATGGACCAATTGCCGCGCCGAATCAGGCTGAAGACCAAGCAAGCCCTCATCGGGCGATTTCGCCATTCCGCCCTTGCGCCGAGCAATGCCGCGATAGCCAGAGAAGCGGCCTGATCCATGATCAAAGAAGGGCTGGGCAGAGATAACCCACTCACCACCAGCATCGCTATGGCCAGCGACCATGAGCCGCGCATCGCGAATAACGGCGCGTTTACGGAAGGCCCCACAGGCTTGGCCATCGACTCCAAAGCCGCCCGGGAGCGCCATTTCGGCAAAGCTCATCCCAATCAAGGGCCCGCGCGGCGCACCTTCAACCCATTGGATCAGCCCAGCAGCATCCGTTTCAAAGGCAAAGCTGTGAAGGCGATGCGCCACCTTCGCTGCAGGTCGGGTAGCTTCACCTTGCGTCCGATAAGCTTCGATCCGCTTGACCAAATCACCAATGGCTGTGGCACCGTGTGGCGGCGCGACTTCGGCTTGAGTGAGGTCCAGAATATCTTCGGCGACCCCATCTGATGCAGGGAGCGCAAAATCGCTTGCGCCATAGGCAGCCAGCGCTTTTTCCACTTTAGGATCAAGATCGCGGCGCTGGCGAATCAAGGATCGGGAAGGCGTTGGCAATTGCGGGAGGAGCCGAATCCAAGTTTCCGGTTCCAATTGAGCCCGTGTCAATATTGGCGCGGCAATCGCCGGGGCGTCACTGGCCAAAGCCAGCGTCAATGCCTCAGGCAAATCGCGCCCTGCGACCGAAACGGATAAGGCCAAGCGACGCCGTTCAGAAACGAAAGACCGAAGCTCAGCCATCCGGCCAATGGCCATCATCTTAACATCTTCATCGGCTTCATTGCCCGATTGAGCCAGCAAATCCGCCAATTGCACCCAAACAGCCGCCTTTGATCCCGCGTCGGTCGCGGGGTAATCAAGCATCGTCAATATACGATCATCAAAGCGCACGGCCGTGCTGTTTCCTCAAAAAAATCAGAAATATTTCGTTAGGGATAGCGAGCGTTTGGCCGGAGCGAAAGCGCTCAATTTGGGACGTTGCAAAGTGGCACAATTGCGAGCAGAAGTAATAATATTATAGGATGACGCATCCAAAAGACCGGAAAATTCTACCCATGCCATTGACTTCGCTTGACCCCATTGATCGCCGCATATTGGCTGAACTGCAAGATGATGGGCGCATGACCAATGTTGAGCTTGCTGCGCGGGTTGGGCTCACCGCTCCCCCCTGTTTGCGTCGTGTGAAGGCACTGGAAGAGAGCGGTTTCATCGAAGGCTATCATGCGGCGCTTAATCCATCAGAGCTTGGCTATACGATTACGGTCTTTGCAATGGTCAGCCTCAAAAGCCAAGCCGAAGCGGATCTTCAAGCCTTTGAAAATCACATTGCGAGCCTGGAGCCAGTCCGCGAATGCCATATGCTGAACGGGGAAATTGATTTCATCTTGAAGATTGTGGCGAAGGATTTGCAGGAATTTCAGCGTTTTCTGACCGGTTCACTGACAACGGCGCCGAATGTCGCAGGAGTGAAGACGTCGCTTACAATCCGGACATCGAAGAATAAGCCGGGGGTTCCGGTTGAGGTTTAGCGCCGAAACTGGTTCAATATCTCATACGCCATGACCGACGTCGCAACCGCTGCATTCAAGCTATCCGCTTTGCCCAGCATCGGCATTTTGACAAGCAAATCACAATCCGCCTCATAATCCTGCGGCAGGCCCTGTGATTCATTGCCAACCAACAAGAAAGTCGGCTTTGCATAGCGGGGCGTTGTGTAATCTTGATCCGTATTGAGGCTGGTCCCAACCAACTGCCCCGGCCCTTGCCGCAGCCAATCGACAAAGCTCCGCCAATCGCTTTGAACCACGGCCTGCGTGAAGATAGCGCCCATGCTCGCTCGCACAGCCTCAACAGAGAAGGGATCGGTGCAATCGTCGATCAGGATGAGTCCCCCTGCCCCCACCGCATCGCCGGTGCGCAGGATTGTTCCCAAATTGCCGGGATCACGCAGCCGCTCCGCGACAATCCAGATATCGGCTCTGCTGCGATCAAGCGTCGCGAGCGGTTGGTTCAATTCTTGGTAGACGCCCAGCACCGCCTGCGGATTGTCCTTGCCCGAGAGCTTTGACAGAATGTCGGCACTGGTGAGGAACGCGTCATCGCACGCTTCGATCAAGGGCTGTACCAGCCGATGATCCTTCATCTCTGGCGAGAGCCACAGCATCTTGGGCGCGATGCCCGCTTCCAATGCTTCCGTCAGGATGCGCAAACCTTCCGCGAGGAACAGCCCTTCCTGCCGCCGGTGCTTCTTCTCTCGAAGGGACTTTACCCGTTTGACGAGCGGATTGGAAAAACCTGTGATTTCGCGCAGCACATCATTCCTCGCCGAATTTATTCTCGACAAGCTCCACCAAGGTCGCAAGCGCAGCGTCCGCGCCATCGCCGGTCGCAGTGATGGTGATGCTATCGCCAATGGCGGCGCCGAGCATCATCAGGCCCATGATCGACGTGCCAGTGACGCTTTGGCCATCTTTGCTGACTTCAACACGGGCGGGAAGGCCAGCAGCAACCGTTACAAATTTTGCAGAAGCACGGGCATGCAGCCCACGGCGATTGGTGATTTCGACACTCTGGCTCGCCATGGTCATGCGGCTGCTTCTCCCAACACTTCTGATGCTACGGTGATATATTTGCGCCCCGCTTCGCGTGCAGCAGCAACGGCGTTCACCACGCTCATCGTTTTGCGCGCACTTTCCAGCCGGATCAACATCGGAAGGTTGATGCCCGCAATCACTTCCACCTTGCCCATTTCCAGCAGGGAAATGGCGAGATTGGACGGCGTTCCACCAAATAGATCAGTCAAGATGATCACGCCGCGCCCCGTATCGACAGAAGCGATAGCGTTTGCGATATCCGCGCGCCGACTTTCCATATCATCTTCTGGGCCGATGCAGATGGGGGCCACCTGCGCCTGCTTTCCAACAACATGTTCCATTGCTGTTACGAACTCAACGGCCAGATTACCGTGCGTTACAAGCACCAAGCCAATCATTGCTGCTCCACTAGCTCCTGCGACTCGGGCATTCGTCCACTCGGCACCTCGGCCCCATGCCCGGTTGAGTTGATATCTCTGTGAGTCAGGCCGGGCGTATAGCCCGCTTCACGCAATGCGCCAGCAATAAATTCGGCAACATGAACGCTTCTGTGTCTCCCGCCGGTACAGCCGAAAGCGACTGTCAGATAGGCTTTGCCTTCAGCCTTATAGCGCGGGATCAGCATTAGAATGAGTTCCTTGATCCGCGTCACGGCGTCGTCCCATGCAGGATCGGCACGGACATAAGCGCCGACATCTTCATCCTTCCCCGTCTTTGGCCGAAGATCAGGCACCCAATGCGGGTTTTGCAAGAATCGCATGTCAAAAACCAGGTCAGCATTGCGGGCCACGCCGCGCGCAAAACCGAAAGACATCAAGCTCACGACCATTTCGACGCCACTGGTCGCCGCGAATCTCTCGCGCAGCTCATGCCGCAGATCATTGGAACTGGTCGCGCTTGTATCAATCACATGATCGGCCCAACGCCGAAGGGCCGCAAGCAATTCCCGCTCCCTCGCGATCCCATCCGACGCCGGCCGATCTGGTGCCAACGGATGGAGGCGGCGCGTTTCGGAATAGCGCCGCTCCAGCTCCGCGCCGGTGCAATCAAGGAATAAGGTCGCGATATTCTCACCATGATCATCGCGCATCGCTTTGATCCGATCGACAATTGCCGTCGCGTTAAAGCCGCGGGTCCGCGTATCAATGCCAAGTGCCAAAGGTCGAGACGCCGCCACGCCCTCCGGTGTTCGAGTAGCCAAGAGCCGATCCAACAACGCAAAGGGGAGGTTATCAACCACTTCCCAGCCAAGATCTTCCAGCGTCTTTAATGCAGTTGTTTTTCCAGCGCCGGACATGCCCGAGACAAGGAGAATTCTGTCAGGGCGACTGCGTTTCATGCTTGCTTGGTCCCTCAGCGCAATGCCAGTTCAACCTTGATTGGCGCGCTGGCTTCGAAGGGGGCAACTATCATCCTTCGAAGCCTCAAGCCAAGGATGATTTCATACTGCTCTTCAAAGGGATAGCGTTCCGTCATCCCTTCCAAAGAGATGTACAGCCCAAGCGGGATATGATCGACATTGGGCATCTCGATCAAGCCAAGCCCCCGCACCTCAATCTTGCCCTTGATGGTGCTTGGAGGACCGGCAAACAGGAAGCGATCAGTATGGGTGATGATCGTATAATCATCGCTGACCAGCTGCGCGCCGCGATCAATGAGACGCAGAGCAAGGTCGGATTTTCCGCTGCCCGATGGACCGGCGATCAAAACACCGATGCCGCCGATTGCAACGCAGCTGGCGTGGCGCGTTTCAGAACTGACTGCACTGCTCATATCATCTTCCCCGCAGGAGGGAGCGAAACGATGAAGCAGGCCCCGCCTGCCCCTTCCTCTCGCTCTGTAACGCTGATCGTCCCTTGATGGGCATCAACGATGGTGCGGGCAATCGACAGGCCAAGCCCTGAATGCTGACCGAACTGCTGTTCCGGGCGATCAGAATGAAAGCGCTCGAAGATGGATTCACGCGCCCGAGGTGGAACGCCGGGGCCATCATCATCGACCTTCACGATCACTGCTTCTGGCGTCCGCGTTGCTGCGAGTCTGACTTTCCCTCCAGGCGGCGAGAAGGAGATGGCATTGGTGATGAGATTCTCGAACACCCGTTCCAATTGCGCAGCATCACCGCGGACCATCGCGGTTCCAGATTGCGGCTTGGCCAAGACAAGCTTGACGCCATCAGGCAGTCCCCGGGCGACGCGAGCGTTCACCAATTCCGCCAAGAGCTTCCCCAAATCCACAGGAGCGAAATGGGTTCGAGCAATATGGGCATCAACACGGGAAAGGTCCGAAATGTCAGTGATCAAACGATCCAGACGACGAACGTCATCGCTGATGATATCTTGCAATTGGGCTGCATGTTCCGGTTTCTTGACAGTCCGTAGCCCCTCCACAGCCGACGACAGAGATGCCAGCGGATTCTTTATCTCATGCGCCACATCTGCCGCAAAGGCCTCAATCGCATCCATACGACGGCGAAGCGCTTGGCTCATGTCCGACACAGACCGCGCCAACTGACCAATTTCGTCGTTGCGGCTTGGCAAGCGCGGCACTTGAACTTCGCGGGCCTGACCAAAACGGACTTGTTGCGCCGCAGCCCCCAATTCCTTCAACGGTCGAATGATGGTGCGCGCAAGGAAAAGCGAAAGGAAGGTGGAAATGATTGTGACAAGCCCAATCATCAAGCCAAGGCTGGATCGTTCGGCACGCACGAAACGGCGGATATCTCGCGCATTGCGAAGCGTGACGACCGAAAAACCGGGTTGAGCATCGACCTTGGACCGTGCTTCAATCATATGGGATCGATCAGGCGCAAGGGTGAGCATGCTGCGCGGTGTGTTGACCGGCAATAGGCCTTCGACAGGCCTAAAATCGGGCGGAAGTTCTGCGCCGATCAGCCAGTCCAGTCCATCATCGAGCAGTCGAGCCGCTTGCCGTTCAAAACCTTCCTTTTCGGGATCCTTCAAAACAAAGCTGGGCGGTCGTTGGGACCAGCTATCTGCCACTACATTCCCGCTGCGATCAATCAAGCGGATGCGAACCTTATCCGCGCCTTCCAATTGCCCAACCAATTGAGACCATTGAGGTTGGGGAACAGCTTTCACGGCCGCCGCAATCAAATCCGCTTCATGTTCAGCCTGCTTCAACCGCTCGGCGATTAGGCGGGATCGAAATCCATCCAGATAGAAGAAGCTGCCTGCCAACAGAGCAAGCGGCAGAGTATTAACCGCCAAGATCCGAGCGGCGAGCGGCAGTCGCCCGGACCAGCGGAGCGCTAGCCCAGCGGACTCAGGCTTCGCTGAACCGGTATCCGGCGCCATAAAGCGTATCAATTGCGTCAAATTCAGGAGCAACTTGGCGGAACTTGCGACGGATACGCTTGATGTGACTATCCACCGTCCGATCATCGACATAGACATCATCGCGGTATGCCGCGTCCATCAGTTGGTTGCGATCTTTCACAATATCGGGCCGCTGCGCCAAAGCCTCCAGAATCAAAAACTCGGTGACGGTGAGCGCAACATCCTTGCCTTCCCAACGGACGCGGTGACGCGCTGGGTCCATCTGGAGACGCCCCCGCACAATCATTTCCTGACTGGCCTCTGCGCCTTCTTCGCCGCTGGCTGTCTCGCCAAAGCCATTGCGACGAAGAACAGCCCTGATCCGCGCAATCAGCAGGCGTTGAGAGAAAGGCTTGGCGATATAATCATCGGCACCAACGGCAAGGCCCAATTCCTCATCAATCTCATCATCTTTGGAGGTGAGAAAAATGACGGGCATGTTGGATTTTTCACGCAGCTTCCGGATGAGCTCAATGCCATCCATCTTGGGCATTTTAATATCAAAGACGCCCAAATCAGCGGGATTCTCGGCGAGCGCTTTCAACGCCGCCTCTCCATCGGTGTAGAGCCGGGTCACAAAGCCTTCAGATTGCAAAGCAATCGAAACCGAGGTCAAAATGTTGCGGTCATCATCAACCAGCGCGATTGTGGCATCCATGGGCGCTGAAGTGTCAACCGATTGTGGCATGAAAGGGACATAAGCAAGGCAG
>DLOX01000028.1 GCA_002478575.1 Sphingomonadales bacterium UBA7473
ACCACGATCACGGCCATGGCCATGGCGAAGTGCCCGTGGTCGATCTGCGCAGCGAACGCTTCGACATCCGGGGCGAGCTGCGCAACCCCTTTGCGGGCTTCTCGGCCCTGCGCCTGCGCGCGGGCGTGACCGACTATGTGCACGACGAGGTCGAAGACGGTGCCATCAGCACCACCTTCAAGAACAAGGCCTACGACACCCGCGTGGAGCTGCAGCACGAGCCCATTGCCGGGTTCAAGGGCGTGGTGGGCCTGCAGACCTCGCAGCGCAAGTTCAGCGCCGAAGGTGAAGAGGCTTACGTTGAGCCCACCGTCACCCGCAAGGTGGGGTTGTTTGTGCTGGAGGAATACCGCCTGGGCGACTGGCGCTTTGAAGGCGCACTGCGCCACGACCGCCAGACGGCCGAGGCGCAGACCACGGGCATCGAGCGCAGCCACAACGGCACCTCGGCATCGCTGGGCGCGGTGTGGCGCTTCACGCCCGGCTACCAGGTGGGCACCTCGTTCACCCGCGCCAGCCGTGCGCCGTCGGCTGAAGAGCTGTTCTCCAATGGCCCCCACGCCGGGACACAAGCCTTTGAAGTTGGCAATCCCCTGTTTGACAAAGAAAGATCGACCGGCGTTGAGCTGGTTCTAAAAGCCAATAGCGGGCCATTTCGTTTTTCAGGGTCCTTGTACCATAGCTGGTTTTCAAACTTCATCTATGAACAGCCCGATGGCACTGAGGAAGACGATCTGCCGGTCTTCAATTTCTTGCAAGACAAAGCCCGCCATTATGGGTTTGAAGCAGAGGCAGCCTATGACGTCGTAAAGCGCGACGATTTGACCGTGACGCTCGATATGGTGGCAGACCAAAGCCGGACGAGGATCGTCCAAGCCGGACCAGATGCCAATGCTCCGCGCATTCCCGCACTTCGTTTGCTCGGCGGTATCGAAGCCAATGCCGACAAGATCGGCCTACGTGCAGAGGTAGAACGCGTTGCTGGCCAGCGTCGGATCGCGGCCTTCGAAACCAGCACCAAAGGCTATACGCTTGTGAACGCCAGCCTGACGGCTCGGCCTTGGGGGGCGGAGAAGGACGTGGCCCTAATCTTCAGCTTCAACAATATCTTCGATGTCGACGCTCGCCGCCACGCCAGTTTCCTGAAGGATTACGCCCCACTTGTCGGTCGCGATTTCCGCGCGACCTTGCAATTCGGGTTTTGATGGGGCGGCCTATTCCGCAGCCACCGCCAAATCGGGTTCCTTCCAGACCAACACCGGCTTCCGCGCTGCCAATGTCTCATCGAGGCGGCGGCGTGGGGCATGGTGGGGCGCTGATTTGAGTGAGGGATCGCCGGCCTTGGCGCGCTCAGCGACCGACCGGAAGGCACCGATAAACTGGTCCAACGCGGCTTTGCTTTCCGTCTCGGTTGGCTCGACCAGCATCGCGCCATGGACGACAAGCGGGAAGTAGACCGTCATCGGGTGATAGCCTTCATCAATCAGCCCCTTGGCAATATCAAGCGTGGAGAAGCCTTCCGCCATGCCGTCATCGCTGAACAAGGCCTCATGCATGCAGGGGCCTGATCCAGCGAAGGGCGCATCAAGGACATCCTCCAAGCTGCGGAGCAGATAGTTGGCGTTGAGGACGGCATCTTCTGAGACTTGCTTCAGGCCATCGGCGCCATGGCTCATGATATAGGCCAGCGCCCGCGTGAACATCCCCATTTGACCATGAAAAGCGACCATCCGCCCGAAGTTCTCAGGATGATCAGTCACAGCCTCCGCCTCTTCAACCAGCTTCATGCTGCCATCGGCCATCCGCGCGACGTAGGGGATGGGCCCATAGGGCGACAAAGCCTCTGACAAGACGACTGGCCCCGCCCCCGGACCACCGCCACCGTGCGGGGTGGAGAAGGTCTTGTGGACATTGATGTGCATCGCATCGACGCCCAGATCGCCGGGACGGACCTTGCCAACGATGGCATTGAAGTTCGCGCCATCGCAATAGACATAACCGCCTGCTGCATGAACCGCGTCAGAAATGGCCGTCATCTCACTTTCGAAAAGACCGCAGGTGTTGGGATTGGTGATCATCACGCCAGCGACATCTGGGCCAAGCCGCGCCTTAAGTGCTGTGAGATCAACTCGGCCTTCTGGCGTTGCTGGAATATTCTCAACCGAGAAGCCCGCGAAGGCAGCGGTAGCTGGGTTGGTGCCATGGGCGGATTCAGGCACGAGAAACACCGTCCGCTTCTCGCCCCGCGCTTCGAGCGCAGCTTTAATGGCCAGCACACCGCACAGTTCGCCATGAGCGCCCGCTTTGGGGGTCATCGCCACGCCATGCATGCCAGTGAGCGTGATCAGCCACCACGCCAGTTCATTGATGACGCTGAGTGCGCCTTGAACGGTTTCAACCGGCTGCAAGGGATGGACATCGCCAAATCCGGCCATCCGTGCGACCTTCTCATTGAGGCGGGGATTATGCTTCATCGTGCAGCTCCCCAGAGGGAAAAAGCCGAGATCGATAGCATAGTTTTGACGAGATAGCCGCGTGTAATGGCGGACTGTTTCAGGCTCGCTTAGGCCAGGGAGACCGATAGGGCGACGCCGCTCCAGACCACTCAGCTTGCCACCGCTCAGGCTGAGCTTGTTGAAGCCCTGCCCTTCGTCAAGCTCAGGGTGAGCGGTCGTGAAATCCACACCGCACGTATCGCTCGAGCCAATCTCAAAGATCAAAGCCTCTTCCAGCATCAAGGCGCGATTGCCCGTGAAGGTTTGAGGTTTCTCGCTTTGTGCGCTTCCCATCTCAGGCCGCCAGCCGCTTTGATTGATCGCGCTCATGCCAAAACCTCCTCAAGCGCCGTCGCCAGCGCTTCAATATCCTCAGGCGAAGCGACTTCAGTCACTGCCACAAGCAAGCCATTCTCAAGTGCGGGAACGCCAGGATAGAGCCGCCCAAGCGATACACCGCCGAGCACCTACTTCTCCGCCAAAGCCCGCACCACGGGCCGGGCTTCTTTGGGCAAGGTCAGAGTGAATTCGTTGAAGAAGGTCTCATTGACCAACGACACGCCGGGGATGCGAGACAAACGCTCAGCTGCATCAACAGCATTGGCATGATTGATCGCTGCCAATTGCCGCAAGCCCTTTTCGCCCAGCAAAGTCATATGAATGCTGAAAGCCAGGGCGCAGAGACCGCTGTTGGTGCAAATATTGCTGGTCGCTTTCTCTCGCCGAATATGTTGCTCCCGCGTCGAAAGTGTCAGCACAAAGCCGCGCTTTCCTTCGACATCAACCGTCTCGCCACAAAGCCGTCCGGGCATCTGACGAACGAACTTCTCCTTGCAGGCAAACAGCCCGACATAAGGTCCGCCAAATTGCAGGCCAACGCCCAAGGCTTGGCCTTCGCCTACGACAATGTCAGCGCCCATCTCGCCGGGTGACTTGATCGCACCCAAAGCAACAGGCTCGGTCACCACTGCAACCAACAAAGCCCCATGCTCATGCGCTTTGGCGGCAATCGCAGACAGGTCTTCAATGCGGCCAAGGATATCAGGATATTGAACGACAACCGCGCTGGTATCTCTATCAATCGCGGCAAGCAAGCGTGCGGTATCGCTGCCACCAAGATCGGGCAGCGCTGTATCCAAAGTATCGCCGGTATATTTCGCCATCGTCTTGGCGACGCTCACATAATGCGGATGCAGGCCCGATGAGAGGATGGCCTTGGAGCGCTTAGTCACCCGCCCGGCCATGCTGATCGCTTCCCAGCAGGCGGTCGAGCCGTCATACATGGACGCATTGGCGACATCGCAGCCATAGAGTCGCGCCACTTGCGTTTGAAATTCAAACAGCATCTGCAGCGTGCCTTGAGCAATCTCAGGCTGATAGGGCGTGTAAGCCGTCAAGAATTCGCCGCGCTGGATCAAGTGATCGACGCTTGCGGGCACATGATGTTTGTATGCCCCTGCTCCCAAGAAAAAGGGGTGGTGCGATGCAGCCATATTCTTGCGGGCAAGGTTGGAGAAATGCCGCTCCACTGCCATTTCGCTCGCGTGCATTGGCAGGCCTTTGATCGGGCCATTCAGTCGTGCTTCTTCGGGGACATCGACGAAGAGATCATCAATGGTATTAGCGCCGATCACGCCAAGCATCGCTTGCCGGTCAGGCTGAGTAAGAGGGAGGTAACGCATCAAAGGCCTTCCACAAAAGCCGCATAGGCCGCTGCATCCATCAACCCATCAAGCTCAGACGCATCGTCCAGTTGAAGCTTGAAAAACCAGCCCGCACCTTCCGGATCACTGTTCACAAGCGATGGATCATCGGCGAGCGCGGCATTGCCTTCCGTCACCGTGCCCGAAACAGGCGCATAAACGTCCGATGCTGCTTTAACAGATTCGACCACTGCCGCATCGCCGCCTTTGGTGACTTTGGCACCATCGGCAGGCACTTCGACAAACACAATGTCGCCCAACTGGCTCTGCGCATAATCGGTGATGCCAACGGTCGCGCTATTGCCATCAACGTCAATCCATTCATGCTCATCGGTGAAATAGCGGCTCATTTGGTTGCTCCTTTGCGGTGATATCGATTGGGAATGAAAGGCATGGCGGCAACGGTGAGGCCAATGCGCTTGCCGCGCACTTCTGCCTCTAATGTCGTGCCGATGGCGGATTTGGCGGCAAGCACATACCCCATCGCGATGGGTGCACCGACGCTGGGCGCAAAGCCACCTGATGTGATTTTGCCAACGACTTGATCGCCGTCAAAAATCTCAGCGCCTTCCCGGACCGGTTGGCGGCCATCAACAGTGAAGCCAACGCGGACCCAGCTTGGCCCATCCTTCAGCGCCTTCAAGATGCGATCCGCGCCTGCAAAGCCGCCTTCTTCGCGACGGCGCTTGGAAATGGCGAAGGACAGGTTTCCTTGCACAGGATCAATGCGTGGTTCCAAATCATGACCATAAAGGGGAAGCCCGGCCTCGAGCCGAAGCGAGTCCCGCGCGCCTAGTCCAATGGGCTTCACTTCAGGCTGAGCCGCCAACGCATCGGCAAAGGCAACGGCGCATGCGGCAGGCAGCGAAATCTCAAACCCATCTTCGCCAGTATAGCCCGAGCGGCTGATCCACAGCGGCTCTTCTCCCCACAAAAAGCTATCCGCCTCCATGAAGAACAGCCTACCAACGCCGGGTACAACGCGGGCCAAGGCGTCGGCAGCCTTAGGCCCCTGCAAGGCAAGCAAAGCCCGATCTTCCATATGGTTGAGTAGTATCGACACAGGAAGCTTGTTCCGAAGATAAGCAATGTCCGCATGTTTCACTGCGCCATTGACCACGACATAGAGCGCCATCGGCGCGGCTGTGATCATCAAATCATCGAGAATGCCGCCATCATCGGCCAGCAACAGCGAATAACGCATACGCCCTTCTTTGAGCGCAGAGATATCGCCTGGAACAATCGCTTCCAAAGCCTCCGCTGCGCCATCGCCCGACAAAATGACTTGGCCCATGTGAGAAACATCGAACAGCCCGGCGCTTTCCCGCGTCCAGAGATGTTCCGCCATGATCCCTTCATATTGGATCGGCATCGAATAGCCTGCAAAAGGCACCATCCGCGCGCCTTTAGCGCGGTGCCAATCACCCAACGGCAATTCCAAAACTGTCTCGACTGTATCGTCGCTCATCCATCGGCTCCGTGCACAAGAACAGATCACAAGCATTGCGCTTGTCACCTGCCCCCTCTGTCACGGAACCTGAGAGCTTTCCCCCTGAATGCAGAGGTTACCCCTTCGGTGGCTCTAGCCGATATGGCGAGAGCGCTTTCCAGAGTGTCTTATGTGCGCCTGCGGTCCTTTTGCCTGAGAGATTCCGGGGCGGTTGCTCCTTCGGCGCCTTGGGCTGAGCCAAAGCCTCTCCCGCATTTGCGATAGACGACGTCGCTTTGGACGGCGGCTTGATTCGAGTCAACTGGCCATCAAGTCAGCAGCTCGAGCGCGCCATCCTGAAAAGAGCGGCTCCATCGCTGCCAACATCGGAAGCGCAGCAGGATCAGACCTGTGATCCCCCGCGATGAGCAGTCCAAATACGCGCTGCACGGTCCAGTCCGGCAATGCTCGTTCGACGAGCTCGACTTGATCCCCCTCTTGCGCAACACCTTCTTCCAACACACGATAATACCAACCGCTCCGCCGTTCTTGGACCATCAGAGCTGGCAACTGCAGCCATTCCATGCGAGCACCTTGCTTCCAACAGGGTTGACGCCCTTGGCTGATTTCAACCAGCGCAGTGCCAAGCCGGAACTTGTCTCCAATGCAGACTTGACCTTCGGTCAGCCCCCAAGTCGAGACATTCTCTCCAAAGGCCCCCGGTGCATTGAGCAGCGGATGATCGACCGCAAGTGTGCCCCATCTGGCATAGTGATCCGCTGGATAGTGATGGATCGCTTTGTCCGGTCCGCCATGAAAGCGCGGATCAGCTTGTTCATCTCCTTCTAAGCCAAGAAAGCCGATCTTAATCGCCCCCTGCTTTGAAGACTTGGCAATCGCACTGGATTCGCCGCGAGCTAGCGGTTGGATCGTGCCGGTCAGCAGCGCCAAGATTGGCGCTGACGTCACCGCGTGGCGTTATATTGAAGCTGTTCGGACGTGAGCTGGAAGCCGACCAGAACCTCAAAGCTTGCCCGTTGCACTGCTTCGCGCACGGTTGGATCGGCCAAGGGATCAATCGCCGCATCTTCATCGCCAGCCTTGCGCTTGCGCGTAATCCTTTCGCGAACCTCTTCAGGCAGGGTCGCCGCAGCACGCGATATCACCGCACCGCCCGAACCGTTTGTGCCAGCGCGCGCTTCGCCATCGTTGAAGCGAATGGCCACGCGGCTCACGCTCTTCGATGTTACAATGCGGCCGCCACGCACGATCGTGACGAAATAAGGAAGCACCACTTCGCGTGCACCCGAAGCATCCGCTCGTCGCGCCGTCACATCAAAAGTAACATTCACATTCACATCCTGGCCCGCATCATTGCAGGTTGAACGCACGTTGCTGATATTGGCCACAACATCGATTGCACGCGCTTCCCGACTGGATGGTGGGTTGAAGATCGTGACGTCGCCCGTCATCGCTGGAACGGCAATTGCAGGGCAAGCAGAGCGTGTCACGCTGATCCCGCCGGTAGAATCAATATCCCCATCCCGCGAACAGGCCGACAACACTATGGCAGAAACTGTGAGGAGAATGAGGGTTTTCGGGCTGGAACGCACAAACAAATTCCTTGTGAAGGCTTGACTATCGGGTGCGGTATAGGAAGGCGCTATCGCTGCTGCAAGCAATCGCGTAAAGGCCCGGCTCGATATGACAGACAAACCAGACCTTCTTCTCCTCATCGCCGCCCCTCGCGGCTTTTGCGCGGGCGTTGATCGCGCGATCAACATTGTTGAACTGGCCATCGAAAAATATGGTGCACCAGTCTATGTGCGGCACGAGATTGTGCACAATAAATTCGTGGTCGACACGCTGAAAGATAAGGGCGCGATCTTTGTCGAAGAGCTGGACGAAGTGCCAGATGGCTATCCGGTTGTCTTCTCTGCTCATGGTGTTCCAAAGGCCGTTCCAGCAGATGCCAATGCTCGTGGTCTTGATTGGCTTGATGCCACTTGTCCCTTGGTCTCAAAGGTCCACCGCCAAGCCGAACGGCTGGTTGATGGTGGCAAGCATATCATTTTCATCGGCCACGAAGGCCATCCTGAAGTCATTGGCACCTTCGGCCAAGTCCCTGACGGCATGATGACATTGGTTGAAACGGTTGATGATGTGGATGACATCATCGTTCCCGATTCCGATAACTTGGCATTCCTCACGCAGACCACTTTATCTGTCGATGACACCGCTGAAGTGATTGAAGCACTGAAGGTCCGTTTTCCATCCATCCAAGGTCCGCGCGGTGAAGATATTTGCTACGCGACTTCCAACCGTCAAACAGCGGTGAAGGCCGTCACCGAGCGCGCTGAAAAGCTTCTGGTGATTGGCGCTACCAATTCGTCAAACTCGCTGCGTCTTGCAGAATTGGGCGAGCGACGCGGATTGCCGTCTCGTCTGATCCAACGAGCGACCGACATTGACTTTGATTGGCTGGGCCAGCCCGGCGTCCTTGGTCTGACCGCTGGCGCATCTGCGCCAGAAGTGTTGGTGCGCGAAGTGGTGGACGCGCTGAAAGAGCGGTTTCACGTGACTGAAGAGACTGTCCTCACAGCTGAAGAACATATGATCTTCAAATTGCCGCGTCAGCTTACCGCCGCCTGATTATGGCGGTCTACACACATTTGGCGTCGGAAGAGCTTAGGATGCTCGTCAAGCGCTTTGGCGCTGGGGAGTTGCTGTCGTCCAAAGGCATTGCGGAGGGCGTCGAGAATAGCAACTATCTGGTA
>DLOX01000011.1 GCA_002478575.1 Sphingomonadales bacterium UBA7473
AAGGGACGATGATCACAAAGGCCTAGTTTCATTGTGACCATCCTTCCTTCGTGCCTTGGTGTGAAACGATTTCTTGGCTCCGCTACTATCCCCTCACGTCCGTCATCCCGGGCTTGATCCGGGATCCATGCCTCCATGGCGCGGCGAGCTCGCTGACCCAGGATATCGTCCTTCAACATCCAACGCGTCCTGTACGATGAGGCATGGATTCCGGGTCAAGGATCTCCTGAGCTTCGCCGAAGGGCCCGGAATGACGGGGCACCCAGTAGGAGAAAAATATCGGAACATAGTGAAATATATTGACATATTCGGAATATTATGGCACCTATATGGTTATGTCAAACCTTCTCTCCTCCTTCGCCCCCGTCCCCCGCGCCGCTGAACGGCATGATGGTTGGACCCCTGAACGACAACGCGGCTTCATTGCAGCCTTGTGCGAATATGGCTCTGTGCGAGCGGCGGCCGAAAAGGTTGGGATGAAGGCGGGATCGGCTTATCGGTTACGGGCGTCTGATGGTGCAGCTGAATTTGCAGCGGCTTGGGATGAGGCGTTGAAGGTGGGCTGGGCGCAACTGACGGACATTGCCATGGACCGCGCCGTCAATGGCGTCGCTGTTCCTCATTTCTACAAAGGCGAGAAAGTGGGGGAGCGCATCTGGTATGATAATAAGCTCCTGATGTTCATGCTCCGCCAAACCAACACGCGGCGCTTTGGTCCGCATGCGGCCGACTATGACTTTGCTGATGAAGCGCGGGTCGCCGAAAAGTCGGCCTTTGAACGGCGGCTGGAGGTCATCAGAAAAGCCGAGGAGATGATCGAGAATCTGCAAGAGATGCTCGATTATGATGACACGTCCCCCGAAGATGAGTCCCTAGGCCGTGAAGAGCGGGACAAGATCAGCGAGCGGATCGTGGCGCTGCAAGATCATGTCGATAATCTCAAGCATGGCTTGCCATCCAACGCCACTGCACTTGCAATGATGCCCATTGCTCAACCAAGCCAGCCTTGGTCACACAGCGCCGCTTGGCACGGGAGTGGGTGAGGAGAGTCTTGTTCTATTTTGCCATTCCCAACGCTGTCATTCCGGACTTGATCCGGAATCCATGCCTCGATGATGGGGGGAGTTCGCTGATTCAGAATTTGAACCTGCAATATCCAACGCTTCCCCAAGCACTGAGGCATGGATTCCGGATCAAGCCCGGAATGACTGGAGAGCTTATGTCGTTTGGCGAGGCTTCCCCTCAACCAGCCCCCAAGCGATACCCAAATCGTTCCAATTGGGATTATGGGCTTCGATCAAATCCACTTTCCACCGCCGTGCCCAGTTTTTGAGCTGCTTCTCCCGTGCAATGGCGTCGGCCATTCGGTCGAAACTTTCAGCGTGGACCAACCGCATCACGCCATGACACGACGTGAAGCCGGGCACACCTTTTTGGCGATGCTGAAACAACCGCTTAGCAAGGTCTGACGTGACGCCCACATAAAGTGTGCCGCCTTTCTGACTTGCAAGAATGTAGATGCAAGGTTGGTGCATGGTATGTCGATATCATGCAAATTAGCATCAATGAAGCTCTGTTTTGTGCTATCCACACCATAGTCATCCCGGATCAAGTCCGGGATGACATGAGTGAGGCTGGAACGCTTACCCCCCACTCGGCACATAAAGATCGTTGAAAAACTCGGTCATCACCTTTTGGGCGACTTCAGGTTTCATCGCATTGAGCATGGAATTGATCGCAGTTGTGCCTTCGGGCAAGCCATCGCTTGTGCCAGCGGCGGCCATTAACTGTTGATAGGTCTCGGGGGTGAAGAGAGAAGCATCCAGCGCGCCTAACATCGCTTTCATTGGCGCGGGGATGACTTCTTCGTTGACGCCTTTGGCTTCCGCAATGCTGGCGTTCAGATCGGGCAAGAAACGGTCCACCACGTCAATGGTCGATTGATCGATGGAGAGGTGAATATTCTCCTTTGATCCCATGTAGCCGAGCTGCGGCTGCACAAACCAGCCGCGCCGCCGCATCGCATCGACAATCGGGAAGATGCTGAACTGATCGGATGTGAAGGCGATGAGGCAGCTTTCAGGTTCGGCCAGAAGCTCAACGTCGGGGTGGGCGCGCAAAGCATCAGCGATGATCCGAGTGGCGTGCAACTTGCGCTCTGCAAAGCGCATATAGCCTTCATCGCCCAGATAGTTGAGGACCGCCCAGCAAGCCGCCAATGGCCCGCCTGATTTGGTCGATTGGATCGTTGGGTTGATGACGGAATAGCCGGTCCAAGTTGCAGCGGTGAAAATCTGATGGCGGCGAAGCTCTTTGGATCGATAAAGGACCACGCTCGCGCCTTTGGCCGCATAGCCATATTTGTGGAAATCCATGGACATGGATGTGACGCCGGGGACGGCGAAATCAAAGTCCGTCACGCTCGCGCCCAATCGACGGAAGTATGGCAGCACGAAACCACCAATGCAGCCATCGACATGAAGCAGCAAGTTACGCTCCAGTGCCAGCGCCCCAAGCTCTGGAATGGGATCAATGACGCCATGCGCATATTGGCAAGCGGAACCGACCATCAGGATCGTGTTCTCATTGATCGCGGCTGCCATATCTTCGGGCCGGACTTTCCATGTGGCGGGATCGACCTCAACCAACCGCATCTTCATATCGAAATAATGGGCGGCCTTTTGGAAACAGGCATGGGCCGTAACGGGCAAAATAATCTCTGGTTCGGCAATGCCCCGTTCGCTGCGGGCATAATCGCGCGCGGCTTTGACAGCGAGCAGGCAGCTTTCGGTGCCGCCGCTGGTGAAATTGCCTACGCACTCGGCATCGCCCCGCAGATGGTTGATCGCCATCGCGACAATGTCATTCTCGAAACGGAGGAGCGAGGGATAGACGGTGGGGTCCAGCGCATTTTCGGTGAGGTAGCGCATGTAAGCGGTTTTCACGACATCCTCGACATCGCGACCGCCCTCATAAACATAGGCAAAGGTGCCGCCTTCGCGCCATGGCAAATCCTGCTGACCATAATCTTCGAGCGCCTGCATTACGGCATCGCGGCTTAGGCCTTTGGCGGGAATCTTCATGGCGCTCTCCTCTGTTATGAGGGAAGTGTGGCCGATCGAGGGAGGCGGATCAAGCCATCGCCGCTGAGACTCATTCTGTCGCAGGCCCACCCGGCTGATCCCGGCCTATGCCCGCCATAACCCATTGAACGCGCATGTTCATCTGGCTGACAGGCGCGGAATTCTAGCCGCGACCGGGCTGGTTCCAAGGAGGAAACAGTTTGTACTGAACACACAAAAGGAAGTCTTATTATGAAAACGCTCACGCTCTCCCTGGCCGCAACGGCCATGGCATTTTCGTTAGCGCCAAGCGCGGCTTTCGCGCAGACCTATATTGGTGTTTCAGGGGGTATTTCGCTGAAAAATGAAAGCAACAATAGAGGCACATTCACAGGCGCTGTGCCCGCCACAACCGCAGCACCGCTGTATCCGGAAATTCCTTCCGGAACTGAGCTCGGGTGGAAAACCGAATTTGACAATGGCCTGAACGTCAATGCGCAGGTGGGGCACCGGTTCGAAGGCGGCGTCCGCATTGAAGGCGAAGTCAGCTATACGAAGAATGGCGTCAAACGGCACAGCGGCTTGGCTGTCGGCGGCACG
This sequence comes from Sphingomonadales bacterium UBA7473, assembly GCA_002478575.1. GTDB lineage: Bacteria > Pseudomonadota > Alphaproteobacteria > Sphingomonadales > Sphingomonadaceae > Aquisediminimonas. The sequence goes on from DLOX01000011.1 coordinate 3,663, forward strand.
ACCATCGATGATCTTGATGCGTCTGTGCTAACACGCGGGGCAACGGTCGGCTCCACAGTCGGCACGGTCCTCGACAGTGGGATTGGCAAAACCACGAGCCTCGGCCTTTTCGCCAATGCCTTTTATGATTTCAACTCGGGCGGCAGCTTTCAGCCTTATGTCGGTGGCGGGATTGGCCTTTCACGCAATAAGGTTGATTATCGCCCATCCGATATTGACGTTGGCCAAGGCAAACAGACCAAATTTGCCTATCAGCTGACGGCAGGCGCAACCTATAAGATCAGCGATAGCGTCGAGGTCTTTGGCCAATATCGTTATCGAGACAATGGCCGCACCAAGATCGGACTTGATCTTTTGCCAGCGGACTTATCCGTGAAGGTCACGCAATCCATCTTCTCCATGGGCTTGCGCATTCCTTTTGGCGGCGGGCAATAGCCTGAATTGAGGAGAGGCAGGCGTGAGAAAGGGTTGCGCCTGCCTCCCTCCATTTTGAAACAGTTGACGCGAACGGCAAGTCGTTCCAACGCTCTCGTAAATGATAACGGGAGTGATTTTTTATGGCAGGCGTTCTTGACGGCGTAACGATCATCGAGATGGCAGGGATCGGACCCGGCCCTTTTTGCGGGATGATGCTCGCTGACCATGGCGCGCGCGTGATCCGGGTGGATCGGGCCGGGGCGCATGATGCCCAAGGCAAGGATGTTCTCTCTCGCAATCGCGAATTGATCAATGCCGATCTGAAGACGCCTGAAGGCATTGCGCAGGTCCGCGAGCTGGTCAAGAGCGCAGACGGCATTTTCGAAGGCTTCCGCCCCGGCGTGATGGAGCGGCTTGGCCTTGGGCCAGATGTGCTGCTCGAAGACAATCCCGCGCTCATCTATGGCCGGATGACGGGATGGGGGCAAGTCGGCACGCTTGCTCATGCGGCCGGGCATGACATCAACTATATCTCCATCACCGGCAATCTGCACGGCTATGGCCGCCCCAATGAAAAGCCGACACCGCCGACCAATGCGATTGGGGATTTCGCAGGCGGCGGGATGATGCTGGCGTTCGGGATGGTTGCAGGGATTTTGAACGCTCGCTCCACGGGCAAAGGCCAAGTGATTGATTGCGCGATGACCGATGGTGCTGCCGTTATCCATGCCATGCAATGGGGCTTTCGCAACATGGGCGCTTGGCAAGACACGCGCGGCGTCAATCTTCTCGATACCGCTGCCCATTTCTATGACACTTATGAATGTGCTGATGGCAAGTATGTCTCGATTGGATCGATTGAACCGCAATTTTATGCTCTGTTGCGTGGTGCCTTGGGTTTGACCGAAGATGAAGCCTTCAACGCTCAAATGGATCGATCACAATGGCCCGTGTTGAAGGATCGATTGACCGCGATCTTCAAGACCAAAACGCGCGACGAATGGGCCGCGATCATGGAAGGCACGGACATTTGCTTTGGCTCCATCCTTTCGATGGCAGAGGCGTTGGAGCATCCGCATAATGTCGCGCGGGGCACCTTTGTCGATGTGAATGGCGATCCCCAACCCGGCCCATCGCCGCGCTTCCTCGGCACGCCCGCGCCAGCGCCTGTCGGACGGAGATAGGGGTATGGGACGGCCTGATACTCTGGATCGGCTGGTGCAGATCCTGATGGGGATCGTGGCCGTCTTCTATCTCATCAATGCGGCCCTGATGATCATTGACCCGATGGGCTGGTATCAGCTGGTCGGCACCGTGAAAGCGACGGGTCCCGCCAATCTTCATTTCATCCGCGATATTGGGATTGCCTTTGCTGTCAGCGGGCTGGTTCTTGGTTTTGCGTTTGTGCGGCCAGGGCAAAGATGGCTGAGCGCGGTTGTGGGCAATCTATGGCCGACCTTTCACGGCCTGCTTCACATCTGGGAAGTGAGTGTTGGGATTTGTTCGCCTGACATCTTCTGGCAAGATGCGCCGGGCGTGTTGGGACCACCGTTGCTGGTTTGGGTGGCGCTTGGGATTCTCTTCGCGCGACAACGGATTTCACCAGCGGGTGTGCCGAAGGCTGTCTACCTCAAAGCCGTTGAGGCGATGGCCCCCGGCGAAAATGACTATATGCGGGAGTTAGCAGCGGCGCCGGGCGGGGTACTCGAAAAGTTCAAGCATTTTCAGCCGCTCACCATGCATCGCTATGAAGCCCCTGCTGATCTGTTCCACATGGCGCGCATCGGCGCGACTTTGGTTGAGGATTGCGGCCCCTGCGCCATGACAGCGGCCACCGGCGCGTTGAGCGATGGTGTTGATGCGGACTTGGTCAACGCCGCGCTGAAGGGCGAGCCCCCTGAAGGCAGCTTGCAAACCGCCTTCGTGTTCGGTGCGGCAATCGCCCAGCAGTCGAGCGATGCTTCGGTGCTAGGCGATTTGATCGAAGCCGAATGGGGCCGTGTGGTCCGCTTGGAGCTTGCGGTAACCGCCGCCACTGTGCGCGCTTATCCCGCGATGAAGCGCGGGCTGGGTTTGACGACGGCTTGTTCGGCTACGCGATTGGAGGTTTAAGCTTGCACGGCATTTGACGACCATTTTCCCCAATGGTAGAATGACTTTACATTGGAGGTACCATCATGGGCGTGCAAATGAACATCAAAAGCCCGGAAGCGCGGGCCTTGGCCGAAAAGATCGCCAAACGGCGCGGCGTGAGCTTGACTGAGGCTGTTGTGGATTCGCTGAAAGCGGCGGATCGGGCGTTGCAAAATGAAGATCGTGAAAAGCGCGTGCTTGCTATGATTGCGCGATCTCGGGCACTGTTCAGCGATGAGGATCGCGCTGTTGATCATGGCGAGCTGCTGTATGATGAAGCGGGCTTGCCGAAATGATCGTTGAAACTTCGGCTTTGGTCGCAATCATTCGCGGTGAACCTGATAGTGAGGATCTCTATGAAAAGATAAGGCTTTGCGATGGTCCGAAGCTTCTGTCCGCAGCGGGCTACTTAGAAGCCGCGATGGTCATTGATGGCCGAAAAGACCCGGCGAAATCAAAAAGCCTGGACCTTTTCATCAAAGAGCTCGAAATTGAAATCGCTCCCGTCACTGAAAAGCATGCCAAGATCGCTCGCCAAGCCTATCAGGATTTCGGCAAAGGCAGCGGACATTCCGCTCGTCTCAATTTTGGGGATTGCCTCGCTTATGCACTCGCCGCAGAGCGGGGCGAACCTTTGCTCTTCAAGGGCGATGATTTCAGCCACACTGGCATAAGGCGCGCATAATCCATGAATATAGATCCGAACCGCATTCCCGTGATCATTGGCGTTGGCCAAGTGAATGATCGCACGTCCAGCTTTGATTCATTTGAGCTGATGGCTCAAGCCCTTGAGGCGGCTGATGCGGATGCAGGCGGTGGGTGGATATCGGCGCTGCAAAGCGTTGCGGTTGTCAATCAGATCAGCTTTCCCGGCCTTGGCAATTGCGCGGAGAAGCTGGTGGCGCATTTCGGCATCACGCCGGGGCATATCGAACAAACCCCTTGGCCGACGGGTGAAAGCCCTGTGCAACTGCTCAATGAAGCGGCCAATCGGATTGGCGCGGGGGAGTTGGAAGTCGCTGCCATTGTTGGGGCAGAGGCTTTGCGGACGGCCGCCGAACGCGCCAAGGCGGCGACGGGCGAACGCACTGATGCTTTGCGCTCAGTTGCGGCGACTGGCACAAAATCGCTCATGCATCAGCATGGCCTTGTTGCGCCAACCGATCTTTATCCCTTGTATGAAAATGCAACTCGGGCTGCTTGGGGCCAAACGCTGGCGGAAGCGCAAGCGGAGTCCGGCACCATTTGGGCCGGCATGTCCGATGTCGCTGCCGCCAACCCAACGGCCTGGATTCAAAAGGCGCAGACGGCAGAGGCCATTACGAGCGCAGATGCAGACAATCGCCCGATTGCCTTCCCCTATCAAAAGCGGATGGTCGCCAATTCAAGCGTGAACCAAGGCGCGGGCTTCATCGTCACGTCTCTCGCCCGGGCGCGGGCGGCTGGCATTGCGGAGAATCGCTTGATCCATGTCGGCATGGGTGCCGCTGCGCATGAAACCCATAATATGCTGAAGCGCGATCAATTTGTGCAGCCTTCGGGGATGATCGTGACGCTGGGCGAAACGCTCAGCCGCAATGGCCTGACGACCGCGGACCTTGATCATGTCGAGCTTTATTCCTGCTTCCCCTGCATCCCCAAAATGGCGCGGCGGATCATTGGCTGGCCCATCGACAAACCGATCACGGCCTTTGGCGGTTTGACCTTTGGCGGCGGCCCGATCGGCAATTATATGAGCCATGCGATTGGATCGATGGTCGATAAGTTGCGCGCAGAGCGCGGCACGGCCTTGCTCTTTGCCAATGGCGGATATGCGACCCATTTTCACGGCATCATCCTATCAGCGGACCCGCTGCCCAACGCCAGCTTCCCCCATGATTATGACGTGAATGCCAAGGCCGATAGCTTGCGCGTGCCTGTGCCCGAAGAGCATGCCGATTATGAAGGCCCCGCAACGATTGAAACCTACACCATCTTCTACAAGCGCGATGCCAGCGTCCGCTTCGGCACCGTCATCGCGTTGACGCCTGAAGGCAAACGCGTGCTGGCGCGTGTTCCTGCTGAAGATGAGGCGATGATTGCTTTTCTGTCCGATGGAGCAGCTGAGCCAGTCGGGAGCGCCGGGCAGGTTGTGAAGGGCGCTGAGGGGTTGATGGAATGGAAGGTGGGGTGATCAGTCTTTGCTGCGTGGCGGGCAATTGATGAGAGTTGACACTCCGAGTTCTTCAACCAGCCTTTCCATGTCTTTGTAGTTCATGGCGAGCAGTTCATCTGTCCCAAGTTTTAGGCTCGCTGCTTGACGAACTCTTACTCCGGCACAGCAAAAGCAAACAGAAATTGTCTCTATTTCCCGGCCTGCTTTGTCAAAATATCGGAAGAAGTGATGCGGTATGAAGCAAAGAGCAAACGCATCACCCGGTCGTATCTTCTGGATATGTACAGCGCTCTCTAGTCTTACCTGCTGCGAATCCGTCAACTTAGGCCCGGCGAGTTCTCGATCACTGCCTTTCGTGGTATCAGCATAAAAAAGCTGCACCGAGGCGGCCTTTGGAAAAGTCACAGGGCGTTCCGTTGGAGCGGACACCGGCGGCGGCCCGGGCTGGCCACATCCTGCGACAAGGCAGATCATAAACGCCAATAACAGTCTGCAAGTTATGCCGAGCATTGGGCCTGTTTCCTAACTTCCAAGCGCCTCTATTTGCATAACACGACACATCTGTCGACGGATCAAAACCCCCCCGCGACGTCCACAGCCCGCTTCAGCTTAGCCGGTGCCACATAGGCCCAGCTTTGGGCGATCTTGGCTGCAATATCGTCCCAATCATTGTCGCCCAGGTCTAGGCGGAGGCCAAGCCAGCCGTCTCCGAAATAGGCGGGGCGGAAGTGGCGGTCTGGGTCTTGCTCGATTAGCATGATTTGTTCGTCCACGCCGCTGATCTTGACGAGCAAAGCCGTGCGGCCATCGCCATGATGGTCATGCGTGAAATAGGCGAATTTCTTGCCGCCGATGATGCCAAAGCAAGGCATGCCGTGTGAGATGACTTCATCGGCTTGCGGCTGCGTCATGGCGCACGCGCGGACTTGGGACAGGAGCCAGTCGGTTGATCGTTCGCGCATCACAAAGGCCGCGAGGGTGCGGGGATAAAGCTGATGCTCAGCAATGCGAACGCGCTCCGCCAAACTGTCGGGCGTGTCACCGGGCAGAATGACCACTTCGGATTGGGACAGCAACGGCCCGCTATCAAGCTCTGCCGTCACTTCGTGGATCGAACAGCCTGCGACTGTGTCGCCAGCCTCCAGCGCCCTCGCATGGGTATCAAGCCCCGGATATTTGGGGAGGAGCGAGGGGTGGATATTGATCATCCGCCCGGCCCATTGCTCAACAAAGCCGGGAGATAGGATCCGCATATAGCCCGCAAGTGCGACGACATCGGGCTGACATTTGATCAACTCGCCATGGATGATCGCATCAAACGCGTCGCGCTTCAGCCCTTTATGGCTATGCGCGAAGGTTGGTATGCCCTCTGACGCGGCAATGGCGAGGCCTTCGGCAGCTGGATCGTTGGCGCCGACGCAGACCAGTTCAAAGGGACAGTCTGGCGCCTTCGCGGCATAGAGAAGAGCTGCCATATTCGATCCTCGGCCTGAGATAAGGACGGCGACTTTGGCACGGATCATCTTGCACCGCCGGCATTAGGGTTCACGCGAAGCCGCGAAGCCGCGAAGGAGGATGTGGAGAGAGCGCTCAGAGGCTTCGAGACTTGGTCCAATGTTGGTTTGGATGAAAGAGCGAGCGCGCTCGACAGGCTGGCGGAGTTGCTCGAAGCGAACCGTGCCAAACTGATGGCGATCCTTGTTGATGAGGCAAAGAAGACGATCGGAGACGCGCTTGGCGAAGTGCGCGAAGCGGTCGATTTTTGTCGCTACTATGCCGCGCAAGCTCGATCCGGCTTGCGGCCCATCGAACTGCCTGGGCCGACAGGGGAACGCAATCTGCTGCGCTATGCCGGGCGCGGTGCGTGGGTTTGCATCGCACCTTGGAATTTCCCACTCGCCATCTTTTTGGGACAAGTGGCTGCGGCTTTGGTCACAGGAAATAGCGTTGTTGCAAAGCCTGCTCCTCAAACACCAAGGATCGCGGCTTTGGCGGTTGAGCTAGCGCATCAAGCAGGGATCCCAGCCGACGCCTTGGTTCTCGTCACTGGAGGCCCCGAAGTAGGCGCGGCACTTGTCGCTGATGTGCGCATCGGGGGCGTTGCCTTCACCGGTTCAACCGCGACCGCCAAGCGGATTGCGCGATCCTTGGTAGAGGATGATGATAGGCCGATCATCCCGCTGATTGCAGAGACGGGCGGAATAAATGCCATGATTGTGGATAGCACCGCATTGCCTGAACAAGTGGTCGCGGATGTGGTGACGTCCGCATTCCGATCGGCTGGGCAACGTTGCTCGGCTTTGCGACTTCTTCTGCTTCAAGAGGATGTCGCCGATCGCACGCTCGACATGCTCAAGGGTGCGATGGATACGTTGATTATCGGTGATCCGTTTGATCCAGCTACAGATGTTGGCCCTGTGATCGATCAGGCAGCTTATGATCGATTAATGGCCTATCGGGACAGCCAAGCATCGCACACGCTCCACACTCTTGTCCCGCCAGCCGAGGGATTGTTTGTGCCGCCGACGCTCATTCGCCTTAGTGCCATCGATGACCTGACCAAAGAATGGTTTGGCCCCATCCTTCATGTCGTGACTTGGAAATCCGGGGTCTTGGCTGAGACTATTGCCCGCGTGAATGCGAAGGGCTTTGGCCTGACCATGGGGCTGCATAGTCGCATCGCGCGGACGGCGGAGGAGGTTGAGGCCCTTGCAGAAGTTGGCAATCTTTACGTCAACCGATCCATGATTGGCGCAATTGTTGGCAGCCAGCCATTTGGGGGTGAAAGTTTGTCAGGTACTGGCCCCAAAGCAGGCGGACCCAATTATCTCCACCGCTTTTGCACCGAGCGTGTCACCAGCACGGATACAACAAGCGCGGGCGGCAACGCCTCACTTTTGTCGCTGGACGATATTGGCGGGTGAGGAAGGGGCATAGGGCATGACCAAAGTTCCATCCGGTGCTGCCGTGTAAGTGGTTTGAGTCGGATAGGCAAAAGCAATGCCCTGCGATGCGAAGGCCTCTAAGATCGCAATATTCACCTTGTTCTTGCACCCCAGAATCTCATCGGGATCTTCAGCTTCAATGTCATAAATGAGTGTGAAGTCGAGCGATGACGCCGCGAATGTTTCTAGCCCGCAGCGGATGAAGGTGCAGCCCTCCACCGCGTTGACAAGTGGGGTGACGATATCACCAAGCTTCGCGCATTGCTCGGGCGACGTTCGATAAACAAGGCTCAGCAATTGGGTATGCCGCCGCGTTTCCACACGAGCAAAATTGCGCAGCTCTTTGCCAAGCAGATTGGCGTTGGAAATGATTATTTCCTCACCCGAGAGCGCGCGAACACGGCTGGATTTGAGGCCAATGGCTTCAACGGTTCCGGTCGTCGTATCCCATCGGATGGTGTCGCCTTTGCGAAAGGGCTTATCGAACAAGATCGACAGCGCCGCGAAGAGATCAGAGAATATTCCCTGTGCCGCAAGGCCAATCGCAATGCCTCCAATGCCAAGGCCTGCCACCAAGCCAGTCACATCCACGCCCAAATTAGCGAGGATCACAATGGCCGCCAGGATCATGACAACCACAGTCACCAGCAGCCGGATCAAGCCGACAGCGCTTTGCAAACTCCCGTTGGGATCGGTTTCCTCGGCCCGGATCGTGACCATCCCCAAGATGAGCGAACGTACCCAAATCGCGGCTTGAAGCACCGCTGCGATGATGAATATGGCGTTGACGGGGGCTGAGACATCGACGGGCGCCCGACCCAGCCAGACAATCACTTGGCCCGCCACCGCGACCATGAACCAAAATCTGGTCTTCGCGAGCGCTCGGCCAATCACCTCCGGCCAGCGGCTGGGCACTTTGCCCGGGCGGCATAGCCACATCCCAAACAGCTTTGCTCCATAAAGCGCCGCAATGATGATTGAACCAGCGATGGCGGCAACTATGATCTGATTAAGATGGCTGCTAACCCAGTCACCCGCTTCAGTGACGAAAGCGCTTATCTGCTCAAGAGCTGGACGGTTATCGCCGAGGGATATGGGGGGCGTGCTAGAAGGTTTGGGCGCGGTCATAGATGGAGCCTTAGCGTTTAGGGGCGGCCCCCTCAATGGGCGGAGATTCTACTCCCCGCCAAACAGCAGGCGAATCCCACCGTTCAAAACAAAACCATCGGTCGGCGCCCAAGCGTCGACGGTCCAGCGTCCATCGGCCGCGCGAGCAGGCAGAAGGAGCGGATCGGTTTTCGTCTGGCGTACATTGAGAAGATTTTCGGCGTTTAGAAACAGCCGCGCTTTGCCGACGACGATTTCGCCCAAAATGCCCATTTCAACATAGGCCTTGCTGCGCGTGCGATAGGGATTGTCGTCCAAGCGCTGGCGACCCGTGTAATAGGCCTCAAAACCTACGCGTCCTTTCCCTTCTTCTTCCCACATTGCGACTAGGCCGCCCGTGTGACGCGGTGTCCGCGCGATGCGCTGGCGCCCTGTTCCCGCGTCATTGGGCTCAGTCGCACGAATATGGACATAGCTCCCAGTGATTGAAAAGCTGCCGAAGCGCTGCCGGGCTAGCAGTTCGATGCCTGAGGTGCGTGTTGCGCCCTTCACATTGACGAGCCGGACCCCACTGCCACTCGGCAAGGTCTGGAGCCGAAGCGCATTGTTGGCGTTTGAAGCAAAAAGTGACGCATTGAGTTCGGTTGATCCAATGCTGTAGCTGACGTCGAGTGACCCGGTGTCAGCGACTTCGGCCTTGAGGCCTGTCAGTGGTTCGAGACGAGACAGGCCCGCCGCTTCGATTTCATCCACGAAAGGCGTCGGCGCGAAGAAGCCACGTCCACCCGACGCTCGAATGGTCCAGCGGCCGGGCTTGTAGAGCAGCGATACTCTAGGGCTAAACTTCGTGCCAAAGTCGCTGTGGAAATCGACGCGAGCGCTGCCTGCCAACGTTAGGTCTGCTTTGATGTCTTGTTCGATTTGGGCGAACAGCCCGGGCGCGGTGTAACGATAATCAAACGCCGGAAAGGTCTTGGACGCAAAATCATCGCCTTGGACCGCGGCCCCCGCAACCCAAGTCGTCCCGGCGGAACCGCCACTGATCGAAACTTCACCCAGAAGTGTGTCATGCTGATCATTCTCGATCACAGCACCGAACCGATGACGATGATCTTGAGTGACAGCCGAGCCCCGCACATGAAGCTTGCCAAGGCCCGCGATTGGAATTTCTGCAGCCAATCCAATATCATATCGGCGGCTGTCTTGATCTTGTCTGAAAGCGGTTCCATCTGGCACAGTGAGCCCCGGCAATGTGCCCCCGCGCCGATCTTCCGTCATCGCGCCAAGGGTCAGGAAGGCTTTGGCTCCACTTTCACTTTCCCAGTAGAAGCGCGGACGAACGGTGGCACGGTTGTAACCTGGCATGTCGATCCAGCCATCACCATCCAAATCTTGTCGGCTTTGGCGATGAAGGCCGCCGGTCAGGGAAGCGCTGAAGCCCCCGCCCAGTGGTGTTGCGGCATAACCCGTGAAATCTTGGCCGTCTCTTGTGGTGGCGTTTAGAAGCAATTCTGCCTGTGCTTCATCCGTTGGTCTGCGCGACACCAGATTGATCACCCCTCCAAGGGCAGATGATCCATAAAGGGCCGACGCAGCGCCTTTAATCACTTCAACTTGGCCGAGATCAGTCGGCGCGATTTGCAGCAGGCCAATGCCGCCGGTGCCGCCATAGAGTGGCAAACCATCGGCCAGCAATTGCGTGTACCGTCCTTCAAGCCCGCGGACGCGGACATTGGACGAACCAAGCGCTGGTGAGGTGACTTGCACCCGCAGCCCGCCGGTTTCCGCAACGAGCATGGAGATATTGCCCGGCGTCATCAGCATCTTTTCTTCAATTTCTTCGCGAACAATCACTTCGACGCGGATCGGCTCATCCTGCACCAAGCGGCCGGATCGTGTTGCTTCGACAATGATCTCTTCAACCTCTTTTTCGCTTTCGGTCTCTTGGGCCTGTGCCGCGAATGAAAAGGCCGCAACGGTAGCCATTGCGGAGCAACGAGCGAAGCGAGCTATTTGGAACTTATAATCTAACATTCAGTCTCGTCTGCGGTGCGCGGATAGCGGTTATTGGCCGCCAATCGTCGATGAAACGGCACACATCAAGGGGCTAGGCCTGCTTTTGAAGAAAATCATATCCTGCAAAAGGGCTTCTTGCCTGCACAAATCTGCGCCCCGGGAGTTCGATCAAATGATAAAGGAGGAGAGAGGCCGAATAGGTGAGGGCTGCGAAGCCCGCCATCATCCAAAGCGGGACGTTGGTCACATCGCTCACGAAAACCAGCTTGAAGAGGATCCAGCCAAAGAAATGGACAAGATAAGTCGAATAGCTGATGTCTCCAAGGTGAAGCGCGATGCGTCCGCAAAAGGGGTTGTTGGCCCAGCTTGAGCTTCCAGCGAAGAGATAGACGAAACAGGCAAACAGAGCGGGGACGGCCATGATCTCGGTCAGCCAGTCCATGCCCCAGCCAAGGGCCAATCCAGCGGCGAGGATGAACGCAAGCGCCATCGACGTTGACAGAGGGGTAGGGCGTAGGGCTTGCCAAATGCGGCAGACGGCAACGCCCAAGAAGAATTGGAAGAGGCAACGGACCAGGCCAAGCTCGCTAATCTTGTCGCCAAGATGCTGCGCGCCGCCCGCGTTCAAGGCCAAGGCTAGGAGGACGCAAAGGGCAAAGGCGAGGATGAGATTGGTGAGCGCAGTCCCCTTCCACCTCGCCAACAGCATCGCCACCACGGGAAGAGCGAAATAGGCCCCCATTTCGGTTGAGATCGACCAAGCCGGATCATTCCAGCTGAGCGCGCTGGTAAAACCCCAATTTTGGATGAGGATGATGTGGAGCGGCAGTTCCGCGAACGGGTAGCGAGCTGCATCGCCTTTGCCGACTGCAACCAGCAGCGCGGCGAAAGCAGCCATCGCAATCAGAATGAACAAGTGGAGCGGAAAAATGCGCGCGACACGCCGCCAGAGGAAGTCGGGAGCAGCGCGCAATCCATCGCGTTCAAACTTCGCGCCATAGGTCAACCACATGACGAAGCCGGACAGGATGAAGAACAGGTCGACAGCCAAATAGCCTTTGGCGAAAAAGGCGATCACACCGCTAGGCACTTCGGGACCAAAGGCTTCGCGGATGTGATAGAAAACCACATACCAAGCCGCGATGCCGCGCGCGCCGGTCAGGGCATCCAGTTGGACCTTAGTCGCACTCATACCCGGTAAGGTTCCGATCCCCAGCCTTTAGGGCGCATTGGCTCGGCTGTAGGATTGTCTTTGGCATCTTCTGCAGCTTCAGCCTCGGTCCGCTTTGCGTAGCTGTCCAAGCCAATTTGCAAGCCGACCAGCAGATAAATGAACGGCTGATAGGCAACGCCCACGAAGGTGCAACCGACCAGAAAGATCAGGTGCGCGTGCTGCAGGGCTTCCGCGAGCCTACCGATCCATTGGCCATTTTGCTCGTCCCGCTTTCGGTATTTGCGCCGAAGCATTTCCATCCGGAACAGGCCAACAACGTGGATGGTCAGCCAAAGGATGAGTCCGGGAAAGCCTTGTTCGCCAAGCACTTCGAAATAGGCGCTGTGATAAGCGCGGGCTTGGTCCACTACGACGCTCGATTCGACATTGGTTTGGCCAGCGGTTTCCTCTGTCGTTACCGTTTCAAAGCGTAGCTTATTGCCCAAATAAGCATCAAACCCGCCACCCATGGGGTGATCCTGCACATAGTCCCAAGTCCATTGCCATACAGCGATACGGGTCGCCGCAGACTGGTCCGACTTATAGCCTTGGATCGTGCCCATGCGGGCTTGGAAGCTGTCTGGCAGGAAGGGAATGGCCGCCGTCCCGATCGCCCCGGCCAAGAAAATATAGAGGAAACGTCGCCTTGTGCTGCGCAAGCTGAGCACTGCGAGCACGCCAATGCACAGCAGGCCAGTCCGGGCTTGCGTGCCGATGGGAATCAACAAGCAAGCAAATATAAGCGCCCACCAAAAAGTCTCCGTACGCCAGTCCTTTGGAAAGACTGTCGAATAACGGCGAAGGAAGATAATGACGGGAATCAAGCAAATCGCTGCCATTGAGATGCTGCTTGATTCATACAACCCCACATTGTTCGACACCATGAGGTTGAGGATGCCGTAGCCGCCGCCCGATGCGAGCGTTTTGATCCCGCCGACGATGATGATGGCTGAGGCAGATAAGGTCATGAACAGCGCGAGCGCCTCCATCCTGAGGCGGGTCGTAAGCGTTACAGGCAAAAAGATCGCGAAGATCAGTGATTTCCAAACCCAGCTCCATTTTTCCGAAGCAGGGATTGGGAAATCCGCCATTGTGGTCGTCACACCGCAATAGATGAGGAAAAGCAGCATCACGCCTTGTCGGAAAGTGAAGCGACTATTCTTGTGATTGTCGGCCACGGCCCAGCCCAAAACGGCCAACCCGACTGCTATTTGCGAGATGGGAATGCTGTTCAGCAACCAATAGGTGAGCCGCTGTGGGGCGACAATATCGATATAGACATAAGCAAGGACGAACAGAAACGGCCGCTTGAAGCCAAGCAGCAAGATGGCGCCTAAGAAGCCCAGAAATGCAAGGTCACGCACGGCGGCCAAACCCCGATTTCTTCTTGTCCTTCTCGTCCCGGTCTTCGCCTTCCTGATCCAGATCAGGGCGGTTCAAAATGCGCCACGCCACAAGGAACAGCAGGCCATGGCTGATCGCGAGGGAGAAAGTATCAATCATGGCGGCGTTGCAAAGCTCCGGACTATGATCCGCTCTTTACTAGCAGATCGGTTGACGCGACGTTAAGCGTCCCTGTGTAAGTGGGCGCGTCATGACATTTCGTATCATTCATGTGTTGGATCATAGCTTGCCGCTGCATAGTGGCTATACCTTTCGCACCCGCGCGATCATGAAGGCGCAAGTGGCGAAGGGCTGGCAAGTCGCAGGCGTCACCAGCGTTCGACACACAGCCGATGGCCCTTCGGTTGAGACTGTGGATGGCTTAACCTTTTATCGTACACCCAAAGTGGAACCGGCTGCCGCTCCGTTCGGAGAGTGGCGAGAGATTGCCGCGCTGTCCAAACGGCTGGCCGAGGTGAGGGCGGAGTTTAAGCCCGATCTCATCCACGCCCATTCGCCAGTTCTTACAGCGCTTGGGGCCATGAAGTCTGGTCTTCACTCCACTCCCTTTCTCTATGAAATCAGGGCCTTTTGGGAAGATGCGGCGGTTGGCAATGGGACTGGGCGAGAGGGTTCGCTTAAATACCATGCCACTAAAGCGATTGAGGGCTGGGTGGCGAAGCGCGCTGATGCAGTCGCGGTCATCTGCGAAGGGCTGCGCAGTGATTTGATCAAGCGCGGCGTCGCCGCAGACAAGATCATGGTTTCGCCCAATGGCGTTGATCTCGAGCTTTTTGGCGATCCGACCCCACCGGATGAAGCGTTGCGCGACGCTTTGGGTTTGCAGGGTGCGGAGACGATCGGCTTCATTGGCAGCTTCTATGATTATGAGGGGCTCGACAATCTAATCGCGGCCATGCCGATGCTGGCGGCCGAGCGGCCTAACCTGCACCTCTTGATGGTGGGCGGCGGCCCAATGGATGAGTCGCTCCGCGCTTCGGCCCAAGCGTCATCCGCTGCGAATCGCATCCATTTTGTCGGGCGTGTCCCGCATCAAGAGGTGGAGCGATACTATAGTTTGATCGATGTTTTGGTTTATCCGCGCAAAAAAATGCGACTGACGGATTTGGTTACGCCCCTCAAACCGCTGGAAGCAATGGCCCAAATGAAGCTGGTTGCTGCCTCTGATGTGGGTGGGCACCGTGAGCTGATAAGTGATGGAATAACAGGAACTTTATTCAAAGCGGATGACCCTGCAGCGCTCGCAAATTCGGTCGCCGCGCTCTTTGCAGATCGGGCAAGCTGGCCGGATCGGCTGAAAACTGCGCGAGAATATGTTGAACAAAATCGTAACTGGTCGTCAAACATTTCCCGCTATGAACCAGTCTACCGCCGTCTTATCGGCACAACAGGTTAGGAGCCAGCAATGGCAACACGGTTAAAAGGCATTCCCAATTTGCCCTTCGCGCCCATCGTGGCAGCGATGTTTGGTCTGGGGGCAGCGGCCTTCGTTTTCGCAATCCCCGTCTATTATGTCGAACGGGCGACGGATATGACTGGCCTTGCCAATATCATCCCGCAGGCGCGAGCGCCTTTGGGGACGACGGCGCAAGCTTTGATTGCTGCTGTCGCGGCGTTGGCCACTTTTGTAGCCGTGTGGATTGTTCTTCGTCCGGTTGAGCATTTGTTCAAAAGGCGGAAAGATGATCGCAAAGCGCGATCCTTCACTGTTGGGCGCAAGCAGCCGGGATCTATGCCCGATGCTGATGATGAGCCATTGAGTGCTGATGAAGCCATGCGTGCCCGCAAGCCCATCTTTGCTGAGGCAGAGCTGGGCGCCCCGCTTATGTCTGACGCGGCTTTGGCTTCTGGCGAGGAATTGCTCGTCGAAACACCAGCACCTCGTGCTTCAGTGTTTGAAGAAGAGCGCCCGCTGGATCTCACTCCGATGTTTGAAGAGCAAGCGCCGGAAGCCGCTCCATTGGCCGTTTCGGAACCAACGCCCGTTGAACCAGTGGCTTATGAAGCCCCTGTCCAGTGGCTGACGCCGGACCAAGTGGCCGCAGAAGAGGTGGTTGAAGAACAGCCCATTCTTGAGGCTGTGCCTTCCGCCCCCGTTGAAGAGGTCGCGCCAATCGTTCAGCCAACCCCTGTTGTGGACGAAGCACCAGTGTTGGCAGACGAACAACCGAGCTTGCGTGAAATGCTGGTTCGGTTTGAAAATGCTCTCAAAAAACGCCGCGAACAGGCTGCTGCTGCCCAGACGGTCAGTGCTCCTTTCCCCGATGAAGCGCTGAACTCCTTACGCGATTTGATGGCAGCCAACCGGGTGCGTTAGGGTCCGGCTTGCACTTCTCGATCTGACCCGTCAGACAGCCTGCAATAAAGTTTGCAGGAGGCAGGGCATGTTCAAGAGCTTGTTGGGGTTAAGTAGCGCATTTATGGCGACGTCGGCGTTGGCGGCTCCGCCTGCCATTTCGCTCGACACTCTGAAAGATGTGACGCGCACATTGGCGTCCGATGAATTTGAAGGCCGCGCGCCCACAACGCCTGCCGAGGATAAGACGATTGGCTATCTCGCCGGTCGCTTCGGCGCAGCGGGCCTGAAGCCGGGCAATGGCGAGAGCTGGTTCCAGAATGTGCCGATTGTTGAGCTCAACGCTGATCCCAAAATGGTGATGACGATCAGTGGTGGCAAAGCGCCGCGCAGCTTGGCTTACAAGACTGACATGGTCGCCTTTGGCTATCGCATCACGCCGAAGACCGAAGTCAAAGACAGTGACATGGTCTTCGTGGGCTATGGCATCAACGCGCCAGA
>DLOX01000010.1:0-11921 GCA_002478575.1 Sphingomonadales bacterium UBA7473
GATGGATGTGTCGGCCTTGGATGAAATGCCGCCAGGCCGACAACCGATTGATACGCGGGTGATGGCATTGGATCGCTTGCCGGAAATGGTTGAGGCGCTCGGGCGGCATCTTGCGAGCGGCGGGCAGGCCTATTGGGTTTGCCCGTTGGTTGAAGAAAGCGAAACCGAAGATCGGGCCGCAGCAGAGGCGCGTGCCCAAATGCTCAAGCTGCGCTTTGGCGACAAAGTGGCGCTGGTCCATGGTCGCATGAAGCCACCAGAGAAGGATGCGGCGATGGCGGCTTTTGCCTCAGGTCAGGCTTCGGTACTTGTGGCGACGACGGTCATTGAAGTCGGCGTTGATGTGCCCAATTCCACATTGATGGTGATTGAAGAGGCAGAGCGTTTCGGCCTCGCTCAGCTTCACCAATTGCGCGGTCGCGTTGGGCGAGGGGAGGGCAAGTCGGTTTGCGTCCTACTGCGCAGCGCGAGCCTTAGCGAAACAGCGCGCGCTCGGCTGGCCTTGATGCGCGAAACCAATGATGGGTTCCGCATTGCCGAAGAAGATTTGCGCCTGCGTGGCGGCGGGGAGATTTTGGGAACGCGTCAATCAGGGGAAGCGGGCTTCAAGATCGCTACGCCTGAGCAGGTTGATGCGATGCTGGAAGTCGCGCGGGATGATGCCCGCTTGCTGATGGACCGCGATGGAGGGCTGGCAAGCGAACGCGGACAAGCCGCCCGCACCGCGCTCTATCTGTTTGAACGCGATGCCGCTGTGGGCTTGCTCAGATCAGGTTGATTACTTCTGGAAGATTGAGAAGCGTTCAAACATGCCAGGATCAAGTGGTGGTTCAAATTCGCAACCCACACGGTCGCCATCGACCCAAGCCACAATGGCATTGCGCCAGCCAAGCACCGGGATTTCAATATCTACTTCGGCATAAGCGCGAAGCTGAAACGGCGTCATTGCCATCAAGCCGCCGGGCGACAAGTTGCAAATCCGCGCAGGGGCAGATGTGCCGCGAAACCGCATACGACCCCAAAGGGCAACATCTTTGCGTTCATTGGAACGACGTTCTTCTGGAACGGCGTCAAAATCAAATGTCGGCTTTGCGACCGCCATGATGAGTCCCCTTCACCTGTTGAGGATGCCATTTATGGAGGCGAGATGGAAATGCGGCGATAAGCGAAGTGCCTAACGCGGCGTCAACCTTAAATAGGCTTATGAACCAATGAGTACGCCGTGCAGCTTCTTTCCTGCAGAGATTCGGACTTGGCCTCCAGATAGTGTCACTGTCGCTGCCTCATCCTTGATCTGCTCTCCATCAACGCGCGCACCGCCGCCTTTGATCAACCGCTTGGCTTCGCCCTTGGAAGCCACCAGGCCGAGTTGCGTCAAGGCTTCGGCAAGCGCAATCGATCCGCCGGAAACGGTTAGGCTGGGCAAGTCTTCGCCCGCTCCACCCTCTTCAAAAGTCTTTCGCGCGGTCTCTGCTGCTGCAAGGGCAGCCTCTTCGCCCCGGCACAGCGCTGTTGCTGCATTGGCGAGAGCAACTTTCGCTGCATTAATCTCGCTGCCTTCTAGCGCTTCAAGCCTTGCGATTTCATCAAGCGGGAGATCGGTGAAGAGGCGGAGGAACTTGCCAACATCCCGGTCATCAACATTGCGCCAAAATTGCCAATAATCGAAACTGGGCAGAGAGGCTTCGTTGAGCCAAACTGCGCCGGACACGGATTTACCCATCTTTTGCCCATCCGACCGAGTGATGAGCGGCGTGGTGAGGCCAAAGACTTCGCGGCTATCCATGCGGCGCGTCAGCTCAACGCCATTGACGATATTGCCCCATTGATCCGATCCGCCCATCTGGAGCCTTACGCCCATCTCCTTATAGAGATGGCGGAAATCATAGCCTTGCAGGATCATATAGTTGAATTCGAGGAAGGTCATCGGTTGTTCGCGATCCAGGCGCAATTTGACCGAATCAAAGCTCAGCATCCGGTTGACCGTGAAGTGAGTGCCCACTTCTTGCAGCAGCTCAATGTAACCAAGCTTGCCCAGCCAATCATGATTATTGACCATCACGGCATCGGTAGGCCCATCCCCAAAGGTCAGGAAGCGTTCAAACGCGGTCCGGATCGAGGCGATGTTAGATTCGATTGTCTCATCGCTCAGCATCTTGCGGCTTTCGTCGCGTCCTGTCGGGTCGCCAATCCGCGTGGTGCCGCCACCCATCAAGACAACGGGCTTGTGCCCCGCTTGTTGCAAGCGCCGCAAAAGCATGATCGAAACCAGATTGCCGACATGAAGCGAAGGCGCCGTCGCGTCAAAACCCACATAGCCGGGCACGATTGAGCTCGCGGCAAGCGCATCGAGCGCGCCGCCATCGGTCATTTGGTGGATATAGCCGCGAGCGGACAAGATGTTCAGAAGGTCAGATTTGAAACTGGTCATAGTGGCGGGGCGCTTAGCATGCAGCTTTCTCTTTGGGTAGGGCAGAGAATGGGGCTTGCCACCGCATCGAAGTGCAGGTCTATTGGCCTCAGAAGATAAGAGGCTGCCGATTTCGACGCAGCCCTATGAGAGGAACATATATGGCAAGCGCAGCCGCATCGGCCAAGGCACCATCCCTTAGGCTGACGCTTTGGGTCCTCCTCATCGTCTATGTCTTTAATTTTCTGGATCGGCAGATTGTTGGCATTTTGGCGGAGCCCATCGCTCGCGACTTGAAGCTGTCTGATGGCCAAATTGGCGTGATGACTGGTCTTGCCTTTGCGCTCTTCTACACCGTCCTTGGCATTCCCATCGCTCGCTACGCAGATCGGCCGACGTCAAACCGCGTTGCGATCATTTCCATCGCGCTCACCATTTGGTCGGGGATGACGGTGATCAGCGGTTTTGCCATGAATTATTGGCAGATGCTGTTGGCGCGTATTGGTGTTGGCGTGGGGGAGGCGGGGTGCACGCCTGCGGCTCACTCGCTCATCTCCGATATCTCGCCGCCCGAAAAGCGCGCCTCGTCCATGGCCTTTTATGCGCTTGGCATTCCCATTGGGTCGTTGCTAGGCATGGTGATTGGCGGGCAATTGTCAGACACGATTGGCTGGCGATGGGCCTTTGTTGTTGTCGGCGCTCCCGGCGTCATCATGGCGCTGTTCGTTTGGCTCTTGCTGCAGGACCCCCGCGCATTCCGGGCCGCGCCTGAGCCGCAGCCCAAAGGCTCGCTGGCAGATGGGATTAGCCACACCATCGACGCTTTTCGGGAAATGTGCCAATCCCGCGCCTTTGTGTTTGTCCTTATTGCAGGCTCTGCCTCATCCTTCCTCGGTTATGGCAAGGGATTATGGGCTGCCATCTTCTTCCAACGGACACATGGTTTGACCGCCGGGGAAACGGGGCTTTGGTTGGGCATCACTGCGGGGATTGCGGGCATCATCGGGACCTGGGCAGGCGGATATTTCGCAGATCGTTATGGCGCGAAGAACCGCCAACATATCCTGACTGCACCAGCCATTGGTATGGCCGTCGCGGCACCCTTGCTGTTCTGGGCCTATAATGCCGAAGGCTGGATGATGGCGATGGCGCTGATCGCCATCCCGACGGCGCTGAACTCGCTTTATCTCGGGCCTACCTACTCAGCGGTTCAAGGCCTCGTGCCGATCAAATCACGTGCCTTGGCTAGCGCCATGATCCTATTCTTCCAAAATCTGATTGGCTTAGGCCTAGGGCCGCTGATATTCGGCATGCTGTCTGACTGGATGAAGCCGCAATATGGCGCAGAAAGCGTGCGCTATGTGCTCTATTGGGCGGCTTGGCTGGGCGTGGTTCCCGCCTTCTTCTTCTGGAGAGCGAGCCTTCGCCTTAATGCCGAGTTGAAGACGGGCTAGGGGCGGATTTGCCCCGTGCCCCGCACAACCCATTTATAAGTCGTCAGGCCTTCCAAGGCGACTGGACCGCGCGCATGGAGCCGACCGGTCGCGATCCCAATTTCCGCGCCAAGGCCAAATTCGCCGCCATCGGCAAATTGCGTAGAGGCATTGTGCATTACGATTGCTGAGTCGACGCCAGACAAAAAGGCCTCGGCTGTAGCGACATCTTCGGTGATGATCGCGTCTGTATGGTCAGAACCATGTTTCGCGATATGGGCCATGGCATCGTCAACGCCATCGACCAGCTTCACCGCGCAGATCGTATCCAGATATTCAGTGCCCCAATCATCGTCCGTGGCGGCTTTGGCGCGGGGCTCTAGCGCAACAACTTCCGCCGATCCGCGCAGCTCGCAGCCTGTATCGGCAAGCGCCTTGATCACGTCTGCCGCTTCAGAGAAATCCCGATCAATCAGCAGCGTTTCCATGGCCCCACAGATGCCAGTGCGCCGCATCTTCGCGTTGACGGCGATGGCCTTTGCCTTTTCGGGATCAGCGGCTTTGTCCACATAGGTGTGGCAAATGCCATCCAAATGCGCGAGAACAGGCACGCGAGCGTCATTTTGAACCCGCTCAACCAGCGCCTTGCCACCGCGTGGGATGATGATGTCAATCAAGCCATGGGCGGCGAGCATAGCGCCAACCAACGCGCGGTCCTGATCAGGCACCAGCTGAATAGCGGCGGGATCGATCCCAGCGGCATTCAACCCTTCAGCTATAGCGGCATGGATGGCGCGGTTCGAATGAACGGCTTCGCTTCCCCCGCGCAGGATGACGGCATTGCCCGATTTCATGCACAAGGCAGCGGCATCGGCCGTCACGTTGGGGCGGCTTTCATAGATGATGCCCACAACGCCCAAAGGAACGCGCACGCGGCTCATCACTAAGCCATTGGGACGGATCACTTCGTCAATCACCAAGCCTACAGGATCGCGCAAGACGGCAACCGCCTCGACTGCAGCAGCCACGCCTTCCAATCGCTCGGGCGTCAACAACAGCCGATCAAGCATGGCCGACGAAAGCCCACGCGCTTTGCCAGCCTCAAGATCAAGCGCATTCGCCGCCAAAATCGCATCCGCCGATGTACGAATGGCACCTGCAACGGCGTTCAGCCCTGCTGATTTCTCGACACTCGACATGCGCGCCAGTGATCGTGACGCTGCGCGAGCGGCCGTTGCCATCTCCGCAATCATTGCTGTTGAGTCCATGTTACGCCCCCTCAAATCAACCCAGCGAGAGGACTGGATGGATCGGCATACATGCGCCGCCCCATTCTTCCCGCCAGATAGGCTTGCCGTCCTGATTGAACCGCCAGCTTCATGGCGCTGGCCATCAGGATCGGATCCTTGGCCTCCGCAATGGCTGTGTTCATCAGCACACCCTCACACCCCAATTCCATCGCGACCGCCGCATCGGATGCTGTTCCAACGCCTGCATCGACCAACACCGGCACGCCAGCGCCTTCAACGATCAAACGGATCGTGACACGATTTTGGATGCCTAAACCCGATCCAATCGGAGCGCCCAGCGGCATGATCGCAACCGCACCAGCCTCTTCCAATTGTTTCGCAGCAATGGGATCATCGACGCAATAGACCATTGGTTTAAAGCCCTCTTTGACGAGGACTTCTGTGGCCTTCAGCGTTTCGCGCATATCGGGATAAAGCGTCCGCGCTTCGCCAAGGACTTCAAGCTTCACCAGATCCCAACCGCCAGCTTCCCGCGCCAAACGCAGCGTCCTGATCGCGTCATCGGCTGTGAAGCAGCCAGCCGTGTTTGGAAGATAGGTATATTTCTTGGGATCGATAAAGTCCGTCAGCATCGGGGCATTGGGATCGCTCACATTCACGCGGCGAACAGCGACCGTAATAATCTCCGCGCCCGATGCCTCCAAAGCAGCAGCATTCTGCGCGAAATCCTTATATTTCCCGGTGCCCACAATCAGGCGAGAGGAGAAGGTCTTTCCGGCAACGGTCCATGTATCTTGTGTCATGCTGCGTTCTTGCCCGCCTCCGACGAAATGAACAATCTCCAATTCATCGCCATCTGCAAGAATGACCGACGCCAGCGTAGAGCGTGGCACAATCTCCCGATTGCGCTCGACCGCCACTTTTGCGGGGTTGAGGCCAATGCGCTCAGCCAGCTGGGCAACGGAAAGGCCAGCCTCAATTGTGCGCGTCTCGCCGTTCAGGTGGATGGAAATGGTCACGTTTGGGATGTCCGGAATCAAAGGGGATGCCGCGCCATATCAGGCTGTTTTGGCATCGCCTACCCATGCCAGCGCCTTATCCAACACGGCACGGATGAACGCGCCTTTTTCCTGCGCGTAGAGTGTTGAATTATCAGGAAAAAGCTTCATCGCCCGCTGCTTCTCGTGGAAATAATCCTCGGCAACTTCGGGATGCGCCCGCAGATAATCGCGAAAGGCCAGTTGATGGCGCGCGGTTTCGGCCCCCACTTGATAGCAATGGAGATTGATAACGCGCGTGTTCGCCTCAGGATCATCCCAAGTGAAAAAGCGCCGACCGGGCACGCCAAATTCGCCATAAGCGACATAGCCAATGGCTTCAAGCTCTGATTGCCGTCTCTCAAGTTCATCAATGTCAGAAACCAAGCCAATCAAATCCACAACCGGCTTCGCGGCAAGGCCGGGAACGGAGGTTGATCCAATATGATGCGTTTCGACCAACAGCGGCCCCAAAATCCCCAACCGCGCCATATGCGCAGCCGCAATATCCGGCCAGGCCGGATCATAGTGGGAAAGATGCACGGGAATAGAAGGCACCATGCCGGAAGGCTAACCACCAAACTTGCCTTTGTCATGTGACTTTGATCACAAGCGTTGCAAGTCTTTACAACGAGGGCATTTCTCGCGAGCCTACCGACCTCAGCCTGGGGTGGGGGAATCGGTCATCACAGCGCATTGACTTTTGACAGTTTTGAGACGGAATCGGCTTTTACATGAACAACTGTTCAGGTTTGAAAGGTTGTTTGCCGGAAAAGCGAAAGCGATCCGCTTGGCAGTGCTGCGGTGCCCCGGCATGGCAAGGAAGACCCGACGTTGATCAACGCCGCAGCCAATGGGGAGCTTTTGGGGAACGAGTAAGTGGAGGATGGGGCGTTGCTCATCAGTCGATTAGAACATAAAATAAACATAAAGTCAAGGGAAATTTCTATTTGGATATGCGCGCAGCATCTTACCGCCGCATTGATCTGGCGATTCCCGAGGAGCTTTCAGCCATTTCGCCCACAAAAATATGGGCAGCAAAAGCGGACGTGGGATTGGCAGTATTTGCCTGTGAATTGGGGTGCCGAGTGCTCTGTGCATTGGCAGATTTATGTAGTTCCCATGACGGGCATCAATCCTTATCTAGGTGCAAATGAAGGACGATCCAGACGCGAACGACATCGTCGGCCAGTTAGATGCCCGTGTTGCGAGTATCAAACGATATTACGCAAAATTCCGTCTCAATCTCATCAACCTTAAACACGGATTGCAATACGGTTGGTCAGCTAACCAAGGAAAAACTGAGCTTTTCATTTGGCTCATTGCTCTCACAATTCTGGCGCTCGCCGCTAAGCTGGCTCATTCGCGACTCCTGCCCTATTTAAGCATTGAAAAATTCGTCGACACGTTGAGAGCCACAGCGTTGCAGCTGGGGGCGAGCCTATTGGGTGCAACAGCCATCGTTGCGTCGCTTGTTCTGTTTGCAATGCAGGTCAATGTTGAGAGGTTGCCACACGGCCTATTCCGGCGATTGAGCGCGGACAAAAGACTCCTTACCATCTTCGCAGTCTCGTTCGTTGCTTCAATTCTGGTCGCCTGCTTGCCACTGATCACCCCGATTGAGCGCACCCAATGGGCGATAGCAGCCGCCGTCTTGCTAACGTTGGTTGTGCTCCGGCTCTTTCTCGCGGCCTATCGACGTTCGTTGAAACTCATTAATCCGGTGGAACAACTTCGTATCGTCATAGGCGACGTTAATGCAGCGCTAAACACGTGGAGCGACCAAGTAAACTGGGCAGTCGCAACTCTGCCTTCACCCGCAGCTGAGCGTCCTCCTAATCCCCTGATAGACAGCACTTTGGACACCAGACGGGCAGCATTCATGCTCAAGAACGACTGGGGTGGTGTCGTTGTCCGGCGAGGCCTTGATCACTGCATCGCGGTAAATGGCAGAACCGCCTCGCAGGGTGACTACCAAGTCGCAGATGCGGCATTGACGGCCTTGGTCAGCATCAACACAGCCTACATTCAAGCGAAAGGCAAAACATTCTTCGCTCAAAACGGTTTCATCGAAGTGCCTTTTGCTGCAGATCCAGTGATCAACCACAGTCTTGAGCAGTTAAAACGGCAGTTTCGATTTGCGGTTGGGCGGAGGGACGAAGAGCATGTCGACATGCTGCTCAAAGCATATGGTGCGTTGGCGATTCTTTATACTGAGATCGACTATGGTCGGCCAGAGGCCGATCCGTGGCACGCTCATCTGGCCATTGGGTATCTGAAAAGCGACATCAGATCGACCATTCCCCAGAACCTACCTGACAGCTTGATGCAAGGCGTCAGAGTCCTTGGCCGCTGCGCGATTGTATTGCTCCGCCGAGGGGTGGCGAACGAGATCGTTTCAATCGTCAACGAGTTGGGACCAATAGGCGCTGCAATGATCGTCCGCGAAGATCATCGACCCGTGGCTGTAACTGCGATGGACCAGCTTGCCGAAATAACTCTTCATATGATCAACACCGGTGTTTGGGATCCAGGCTACGCATTCGAAGAAATAGGCCATTCGGTAAAAATGGTTGCAACCGTTGCCATGGCCCAGCCGAGTAATGGCTTCAAATCTGTTCCTACCTATGTTTTGGGCCCCTACTTCTCTTTTCAAGACACGTCGTTAAGTTCCCGTTTGAAGAAACTTACAAACGCATTGCTGAACTGCCCGGCTGAAGACGAAAGCGCGAAAAAGTGCATTGCCAATCTGCACGAATGGGCCAAGCGGACTCAGCCCATAGCGAAAGACATCCTGATACTTGCAATCGAGGAGCGCTCGAAATTCACGTTCGACATATTGCACTGGGTCGGCGATATCGTCGAAGTGCTTTTGGCAGCAGCCACCGCGCCTGTCGTCAATCAGCATTTCGGATCGGAGCTAAGAGAGCAGGCTGAGCGCTGGGCTTTAGCGCTGTCTTGGATACCTGACGACGCAGAAAGCATTGACTGCGCCTCGACATGGTCTGCGACATCGGTGATGTTCGCCATCGCTGGAGCTGCTAGAAAGTGGAACTCAAAGGAGGTCTATGAAGCAACACAGCGGACACTGCTGCGTTGGGCCTTGCGACCCGCGCGGCGTGCGAACGCCTGGCATGATGTTGAACAGGCCATGCTTGCATCTTTAGCTGTTGCCCTCAAGTCCTCCGACGATCCGGATTTGGTTGCGTTCGTGACGCGATTGAAGAGGGCGCTCCAAGCTGAGCATCTTCCGCCCGCTGATTTACTGGACGGGACCGCTCAAGGTCTCATTCGCTGCATTGACGACTACGACAACGACCATCTTCGAACAGAGGGCTGGGATCATATTCTGAAGGCATCCGATCCAGAAAAGCGACGCCAATTGCTATCTGACGTCGCGAGCATGTTTCAAGAAGCCGCTCAAGGGCAGTGACCACATGAACTCATGATCGCTTTGCCAATTCTTTCCCCAAAACCCGCCTGTCCAGACTCCCAAACCGAGCAGAACTGCTTAAACCTATGAACTCAACCAAGCCCCCCAATGCCAGCATAGCCAACCCTTCCCATCTTCCCCTTCCAATCCCCCCCATTCCCCACTAACCCGTCCCCATGACCACACATCCCATCATCTTCGTCCTCAACGGCCCGAACCTCAACTTGCTCGGCACGCGGGAGCCGGAGATTTATGGCACGCAAACGCTTGATGATATTGGCGCGATGCTTGTTGAGCAGGCGGATGGTTTGGGCCTCGCCATTGATATGCGGCAATCCAATCATGAGGGGCATTTGATCGATTGGCTGCATGAGGCGCAGGAGGTGGGGGCGAAGGCGGTTTTGCTGAATGCGGGGGGCTATACGCATACGTCCATCGCGATTCATGATGCGATTAAATCGATCAAGGTGCCGGTGATCGAAGTGCATTTGTCTGACCCGCATAAGCGCGAGGAGTTTCGGCATATCAGCTATATTGGCATGGCGGCGGTCGCCTGTTTTGCGGGGCATGGCGCGAAATCCTACACGCTCGCGCTGGACGCGGCGGCCAAGCTCTGACAAAGGGCTTATAGATTAACCAATTGAGGGGTCCCATGGCTGATAAGGCGGATGCCATGCAGGTCGATGTGAAGCTGGTCCGCCAGCTTGCCGAGCTGCTGAACGATACTGGTCTCACGGAAATTGAGGTTGAAGAGAAAGATCGCAAGATCCGCGTGGCGCGGACGGTGACCGCAGCAGCTGCAGTCGCCTATGCACCTGCTCCAGCACCTGCGGCGATTGCGGCTGCGCCTCATGCTGGGGCTGCTCCGGCTCCAGCGGCTCCGGCCGGTGGGGATCATCCTGGCACGGTTAAATCGCCAATGGTCGGCACAGCCTATCTCGCGCCATCGCCTGAAGCGTCAGACTTTGTGAGCATTGGCTCGACTGTGAAGGAAGGCGATACGCTGATCATCATCGAAGCGATGAAGGTCATGAACCCAATCACAGCGCCGCGCGGCGGCAAAGTAACCGCCATTCTCGTTGAGAACAGCCAGCCCGTCGAATTTGATCAGCCGTTGGTGGTGATCGAGTGACAACCCTTCGACAAGCTCAGGGCTGTCGGTCTGAGGAATGCTTTGCATGACGATTGAGAAATTGCTGATCGCCAATCGTGGCGAGATTGCGCTGCGCATTCACCGTGCGGCGCATGAAATGGGAATTAAGACAGTCGCGGTGCATTCGACGGCCGACGCCGATGCAATGCATGTGCGCATGGCGGACGAGGCCATCTGCATTGGGCCGCCTGCCGCCAAGGACAGTTACCTCAACGTCCCCGCGATCATCTCTGCTGCTGAAATCTCGGGCGCGGATGCGATCCATCCTGGCTATGGCTTCCTGTCTGAGAACGCCCGTTTTGCTGAGATTATCGAAGAGCATAAAATGATCTTCGTTGGCCCCAAGCCTGAACATATCAGGACGATGGGCGACAAGGTGATGGCGAAGAAAACGGCCGGGGATTTGGGCTTGCCGCTTGTTCCCGGCTCCGATGGCGCGATTTCTGAAATCGAGGATGCCAAGCGGATCGCTGATGAAGTCGGCTATCCCGTGATCATTAAAGCGGCCTCAGGCGGCGGCGGTCGCGGCATGAAAGTGGTGAACAGCGAGGAAGAGCTGGAGACCCAAATGCAGCAGGCGGGCACCGAGGCGAAAGCCGCGTTCGGCGATGCGACGGTCTATCTCGAGAAATATCTCGGCAATCCGCGCCATATTGAGTTTCAGGTCTTCGGGGATGGTGAAGGCAATGCCATCCATTTGGGGGAACGGGATTGCTCGCTCCAACGCCGCCACCAAAAGGTTTTGGAAGAAGCCCCGTCTCCCGTGATTTCCGCTGAAGAGCGGGAGCGGATGGGCGGCATCGTGTCTCGCGCCATGGCCGGAATGGGCTATCGCGGGGCAGGGACCATCGAGTTCCTTTGGGAAAATGGCGAGTTTTACTTTATTGAAATGAACACCCGCATTCAGGTTGAGCATCCCGTGACGGAGATGATCACGGGTTTTGATTTGGTCCGCGAACAAATTCGCGTGGCGCAGGGCGGGGGGCTTTCCGTCGCTCAAGAGGATTTGGAGTTCCGTGGGCATAGTATGGAATGCCGGATCAATGCCGAAGATCCTCGCACTTTCGCGCCGTCACCGGGGCTGGTTAAGGCTTGGCACGCAGCAGGCGGCATGCATGTCCGCGTCGATAGCGGGCTCTATGCAGGGTATAAGATCCCGCCTTATTATGACAGCATGATCGCCAAGCTGATCGTCTATGGCCGCA
>DLOX01000010.1:12029-12698 GCA_002478575.1 Sphingomonadales bacterium UBA7473
GCGCGCTTGAGGAAATGGTGGTTGATGGTGTCAAAACCAACATTCCGCTCCATCAAGATTTGCTGCGCGCGCCTGATGTGATCGATGGCAATTACTCGATCAAATGGCTGGAGCAATGGTTGGCTGAGCAAGACGCCTAGCGTTTGCCTTGGCCAACGGTCTGCAGGCCTGCATCCTCAAGCATTTTTGAGAAAGCCTCTCCCTGCGCATAGCGATAGAAGGAATGGCCGTGCGTTGGCACCACGCCATATGCGGATTTCAGGAAGGGGTAACAGGCTTTCAGCTGTTCGCCCACAGTTTCATCAAAGCCAAAATCGGTGGCGTTGAAGGAGCGGCGGAGTTTGAACACGCCCTTTCTGAGCGCTGCATCCCCCTTGTTGATCGTGTAACGAATTGACTTGAGCTGATCGGGAAATTGCCGATAGTTAGAGCATGTAGCACTTGTCGGCGGATCGCTGCATTTTTGTCCTTCGCAGGCCGTACTCCAAAAATCCGGAAAGCCAATGGCAGGCGCCAGAAAGAGCGCGTGGATTTCATTGTCGCTCTGGACCAAGCCTTCTGCTCGCAAAAAGGGTCGATCTCCGGTCAGCTGCAGCCTTTCCGTTCGTTCCCGAAAATCAACAGAGAAGGGTGGGTCCGCAAGCGCGCTGAGGACAACCGACGCGCCTC
>DLOX01000037.1 GCA_002478575.1 Sphingomonadales bacterium UBA7473
GACCCGGAATCCATGCCTCGATGTTTGTGCGAGTCTGGATGTGCCAAGTTTGTCTCGACCAGAGAGGCATGGATTCCGGGTCAAGCCCGGAATGACGTTGGATGACAGGGGGCCTGAGCCCATTCACTCCGCCGGGCTGAAGATGTCTTCTATCGTCAGCGCAAAGACCGATGATATCCTGAACGCCAAGGGCAAGCTGGGGTCATAGCGGCCCGTTTCAATCGCGTTGACGCTTTGGCGAGAGATGCCCAGCCGCTCAGCCAAATCGGATTGGCTCCAGTCGCGCTCTGCTCTGAGGACTTTCAGGCGATTCTTCATGACGCTTTCCGCACGATGGGTGCAGCGATCCCCAACATCGCAAACCAGATGACGCCGACCCACTGCGGGCCTTCAGCCAATACGTCATAGACGGCAAGAAACTGCCAGACTGTTGTGATGACCAATGTCATTGCTGTTGCAAGCAAGGTTTGATGCACGAACAAAAGCCGCTGATACTCATCGTCGCATTCCGCAAGCAATTTGAAGATAGACCAGAAAATGCCGCAAATGGGCGCCGCCGTCAGAATGGCCAAGGCGATGGCGATGCCGTGCGGCACAACAGTTTTCGCCAGCGCCAGTCCCACAACAAGGATGATCATATAGGCGAGCATGAACCCGCTCAGCCGGAACATATAACGCTTCATATAAGCAGGCATTGTCAAGTTCCCTTTCTCAATAGACAAGTTCCCTTTACAGTCGAGTCGCCGATATGTCAAGTACCCTTTCCATTACCTTCAGCCCCCTCTTGTGAAGCCAAGCCGTCACGCTAAAGGCGGTTTATGGATAGGATTCTCATTCGCGGCGGAAATAGGCTCAACGGGGCCATTCCGATTTCAGGGGCCAAGAACTCGGCTCTCACCCTTATGCCTTGCGCGTTGTTGACGGATGAGCCGTTGACGCTGCGCAATCTGCCGCGCTTGGCGGATGTCGATAGTTTCGGCCATTTGCTCAATCAGCTTGGCTGTTCGACCATGATCGAAGGGGCGCGGCCCGAAGATTTCGGCCGCGTGATGACGATGCGTGCCGGGAAGGTCACAGCGACCATCGCACCTTATGATATCGTGCGCAAAATGCGGGCGTCGATCCTTGTGCTTGGGCCCTTGCTGGCCCGCGAAGGGGAAGCGAAAGTTTCCCTCCCTGGCGGCTGTGCGATTGGCAACCGGCCCATTGATCTTCACTTGAAGGTATTGGAAGCCTTTGGTGCCGAAATGGACACAAGCAATGGCTATGTGACCGCGCGCGCCAAAGACGGACGCCTACCCGGCGGCACGATGGTGTTTCCGGTCGTCTCTGTTGGTGCGACGGAGAATGCCCTGATGGCCGCTTCCCGCGCCAAAGGCACGTGCGTGATCGAAAATGCAGCGCGCGAGCCGGAGATTGTTGACCTTTGCAACTTACTCGTTGCGATGGGTGTTTCTATCGATGGCATCGGCACTGAAACGCTGACCATTGAAGGGCGGGACCGCTTGAATGGTGCGACCTATCGCGTGATGCCGGATCGTATTGAGGCGGGCTCCTATGCCTGTGCTGTAGGGATCACTGGCGGCGAGATTGATCTGGTCGGCGCCAAGGCCGCTGACATGCAGGCGACATTGATCGCTTTGAAAGAAGCCGGTCTTTCGATCACCGAACATCGCGACGGGATCAAAGTCGCGGCCGATGGAACACCCAAGGCCCTGACGCTCTCCACGGCCCCCTTCCCCGGCTTTGCGACGGACATGCAGGCGCAGTTCATGGCGATGCTCGCCAAAGCCGATGGTGCAAGCGTGCTGACTGAGACCATCTTTGAAAACCGCTATATGCATGTGCCCGAATTGGCCCGGATGGGCGCAGATATTCAAGTGAAGGGCCGCACCGCCGTTGTGCGCGGCGTTGATCGCTTGGCCGGCGCACCCGTGATGGCAACGGACCTTCGCGCTTCGATGAGCCTCATCATCGCAGGATTGGCGGCCGAGGGTGAAACCCAAGTCAACCGCGTCTATCACCTTGATCGTGGTTATGAGCGGCTGGAAGAAAAACTGTCGGCAGTGGGTGCCGACATCGAACGAGTAAGCGACGGGTAAACCCTCCCCCGTCACTCCGGGCTTGACCCGGAGTCTGTGCCTCAATGGCGGGCGTGAAAGCGGATTGTCGCGGCTTAACATTCAATTTCACACTAAGGCACGATGGGACGAAGGGCACGATGAAGCAAAAATCACCTTCATGACCTTCCTCCCATCGTGCCTTAGTGTGAAATAGCGCTGCAAAGACGCTAAGGAAGCAGTTGAAGGATTGAGCCTCATCCAGACGCGCGAAAGCGCAGGCCGGGGTGATTTCCCTCCTGCCGGAACCTCATACTGGTCTCGCTGTACTTAGCGAGACGGACTTCGAACGGGCCGCATCGGGTGCTTTGGTGGATTCCTCCATTCAAAGCGAAAGCGCCTGTTGATCAACGATCTATTGATTGCCCATTACTCGCTCTGATACAGAGGGTCTTGCCTGACCATGATCGTCTTAGGTTGAATAACCTGAGACGTGAATCATGGTCATACCTAGAGCGCGACCCCGATATCATCGCTGTGGAAGGAGTAGCCTCGTCGAAAGCAGTGCCGATCCTTCGCCTTTTGGATGTTAGTGAACCTCTGGTCCACTCGACCCAAGGCAAGGCTGGCGGCGCCTTGGGGCAAGCTTGTTAGACCAGAGGACCAGATCTGCTCGAACAAAGTCTGCGCCTCTTCCGCATTGGGTGGAAGTCCCCAACGAAGCGCCCACATGCCCGATCCGGCCCGTTCATCGCAGTTACTATTGCGCGAACGACCCTCCAATGAACCATATCGGGATTAATGTCAAGATAAAAAGAACAAAGGTGAACGATTGAAGTGCCAGCTAGGCGCGTTTGCGGCCTATGAACAACCCTAGCCCTCCAGCAAACAGACCAAAAAGCAGCATCATGCCCGGCTCGGGAACCTGCGCGATGATTTGACCCATTTTTTGGATCGGAACACTCGCGGTCGCAAAAGTGATGTAAAGCATGATGGTGGCCAGACTCGAGTCGAAGCCAGTTGTTGGCCCCTGAGCGTCACCTCATAACCTAATTCTTGCCTAGAAGCGCCTGCTCACAGGTAAGCAAATGTAAAGTTAACCATCATTTGAGGTCAGAAGGTTTGAGCCCCAATAATTTGGCTAAAGCCTCACGATCTGCAGCAGTCATTGTCTCAACCGTTTTGGCCGGTGGCAGTTTCTCAGTCGCGTCCGTCACCTTCTTTATGATTGCAGGCATAGCTTCCATCACCTTGGGCAACAACGCTTGCATCTGCTTCATGATCGCAGGATCGGTCATGATCGTCATATTCTCTGAAGCGAATTTTGAACCAGAGGGCGATGAGAAGAAACGATCCATGTCACCAAGCTCGGCTTCTGAGAAACGGTTGGCATAGGCCACGGCCATCCCTTCCCGCATCGCTGGCTCCATGGATGACATGACGCCCCCCATCTCAGTCATCATCGCCTTCATGCCAACTTGCGTGCGTTCCTTATAAGCGGGATCAACAATCGCCATGACCTGATTCAAGGTGAACTCATTCAGGTCCTTCAATTCTTCCGGGTTTTTGAGAAACTTTTGGACAAGTTCTTTCATGGGCAGGTCCATCACCTGATCCATCATGCCGCCCATGAACTGATCCATGGTGCCAGACATGACCTTCATAAAGATGCCATCGGGAACCAGTTTCAGCGCAACTTTACGGCTGATATTGAGCTTCGCTGGATCAGGTGTTGCTACTTCGATGGGCTTTGATGTCTCGGCGCCCGTTTGCGCCGCAACGGGCTGAGCAAATAGAGCCGCCGCGCTGAGGCTAACCATCATCAATCGCTTCATCATCATTCTCCTTACCCCACTTGGCCAAGCCAAATGAGCGCTGCTGCCCCTGCAATGATACGATACCATGCAAAAGGCGCAAAGCCATAGCGTGTCACAATCGCCAGGAACGCTTTCACAACGATGACAGCGACGATGAAGCTCACCACAAAGCCAATCGCGATCAGGCCCGCCATATCGCTCGTCATGGCCCCTCCATGCTTATACATTTGCAGCACCGTGGCACCGCTCAACGTGGGCAGTGCGAGGAAGAAGCTGAATTCAGCGGCGGTCTTGCGATCAATGCCAAAGCTCATCGCGCCGAGGATCGTTGCGCCAGAGCGGCTGACGCCGGGGATCATGGCAAGGCATTGAACCAAGCCCACCATGATCGCTTGCTTGGTGGTAACAGCCGCTACCCCATCAACCGGTTGTGGCTTGGCATATCGTTCCACCAACAGGATCGCGACGCCGCCAATGATCAAAGCCCAAGCCACAATCACTGCATTTTCCAACATCACATCAATGATGTCACTAAAGGCCAAGCCCAGCACAACGGCAGGGAAGAAAGCGAGCAGGATATTGCGGACAAAGGCCAACGCGCCCTTGTCGAGGCTGAACAGGCCCGTCAGCACCTCCATGAAGGTCCGCCAATAAAGCACAACGATGGCGAGGATCGCGCCCGGCTGAATCGCGACATTGAACAACGCCCATTTCTGCGCATCATAGCCGAGCAATTCGCTCGCCAAAATCAAATGCCCGGTCGATGAAACCGGGAGATATTCGGTGATGCCTTCAACAATGCCAAGGATGATGGCCGCCAGTTCATCGCTCATGCCTTGGCCCCAAAGCGGCCGTGGTTTTTATAGAGCACCAGCCAGCCACGCGCCGCCATATCAAGGCTGATCGGCGCTATGCCAAAGGCCCCAATCCCGGCAGCGCCTTCAGCAACTATGTTGTCCTTTTGCAGCATCAACCATTGATCGCGCGTGATGGGCGCACCGGGTAGCCATCCCGTGGCGGTCGCCATGGCCCCGGCAACCGCATCGGGCACATCAATCATCAGCGTGTTCACGCCAATGGTCTTCGCGATCCATTCGTTCAATTCGCGCATGGACAGGATTTGGGGGCCACCCAGTTCAAAAGTCTCGCCACCGAAACGCCCCGGCTCTGCAACCGCCGCTGCAGCCGCACGAGCCACATCGCCCACATGAACAGGCTGAAACTTGGTCTTGCCCCCAATCACTGGCATCACAGGTGCCATGCGAATGAGCGAGGCAAAGCGGTTCACAAATTGATCTTCACGACCAAAGATGATCGAAGGCCGAAGGATTGTTGCATTGGGGAAAGCGGTGAGCACGGCTTGCTCCCCTGCCCCTTTGCTCCGGCCATAGGCGGATGCACTTTCAGGATCAGCGCCAATGGCTGACATATGAACAAAGGCCGACAGTCCCGCGGCAGACGCAGCTTGGGCAACAATGCCTGCACCCTCACGCTGCACAGCGTCCATCTGCGATCCGAACACACCAACCAAATTGATGGCGGCCGTGGCACCCTGAAGCGCCCGCGCAACCGTCTCGGGCCGTGTGACATCGGCAGCCAGAAATTGCAGCTGACCCAAATTGGCTTGCGCTTTCAAATGATAGGCATTTTTAGGGTGACGTTCCGCAACGCGGACCCGGTGCCCCGCCCGCAACAAAGCTTCCACAACATAGCGCCCAACAAAGCCGCCACCGCCAAAAACCGTAACTAAGTGCGTCATTTTTGATCCTGATTCCCGCATTCCGCCGGGC
The DNA here is from genome assembly GCA_002478575.1 of Sphingomonadales bacterium UBA7473. GTDB lineage: Bacteria > Pseudomonadota > Alphaproteobacteria > Sphingomonadales > Sphingomonadaceae > Aquisediminimonas. The sequence goes on from DLOX01000037.1 coordinate 5,668, forward strand.
CAATGGTGAAGCCTGCCCCTTGCCCGCAGACGCGGCGGTTGACAAGGCCAAAGCCGCCCCCTAGTGCGCCGCTCCTACCTGCAGAACATTGCACCGTGCCCAGATGGCGGAATTGGTAGACGCACCAGCTTCAGGTGCTGGCGCTCGCAAGGGCGTGGAGGTTCGAGTCCTCTTCTGGGCACCATTTTCCTGTCTCATGGCATCCCAATAGGGTCGACAAACCGGCAGAAATCTGCCATTTATGAGCCTCACCCATCCCGGAGTGTGCCAGTCGATTTCAGGCAATCCGGGGCCATGAGGTGCCACGATTGGGGCAATATGGCCCCAGTCAAAATTTGATGGCACCATGACCCCGAAATGTCCTCGCTGGTCTTCTTCCGGACCCGTTGAGGAGAATCGACCGTGGCGTTGACAGAGCTGCAAATCCGGAAAGTCCATCCGACCGACAAAGTGACCCAACATACTGATGAACGAGGCCTCTATCTGGAAGTCCATCCGAACGGCTCGAAACTGTGGCGCTACAAATACCGCTACATGGGTAAACAGAAGCGGCTTGCCCTTGGCCGCTATCCCGATGTCGGCTTAGCAGAGGCACGGAGGCGGCGCGACGATGCGCGCAGGCAACTGGATGCCGGGACCGACCCGCTGGCTGAACGCAAGCATGACAAGCTGGTCGCCGTTTTCAATGCGGCCAACACTTTTGGCGAAATCGCTAAGGAGTATATCGACAAGCAGGTGGCGCAGGGGCAGGCAGACGCCACCACGCAAAAGGCGAACTGGCTGTTAGAGCAACTGCAACCAATCGCTGCCTTTCCAGTAGCCGACCTCAAGCCTATCGACGTTCTCGCTGCGCTCAAGCGGATCGAGGCCAAGGGCAAATATGAAACGGCGCGGCGTTGCCGATCCTTTGCCGGTCGCGTGTTCCGCTATGCCGTCGCCACCGGGCGTGGGGAGAGCGACCCCAGCTCGATCCTGCGCGGCGCGCTAATCGTGCATAAGGTCAAGCATCATGCGGCAATCCTTGATCCCAAACAGATGGGCGAGCTGTTGCGGTCGATTGATGCCTATACCGGCCACGCGATCACGCGCCTTGCAATGCAGGTGTCGCCGCACGTCATGGCGCGCCCCGGCGAACTGCGCATGGCGGAATGGTCGGAATTCGACCTCGACAATGCCGTCTGGAAAATCCCTGCCGAGCGCATGAAGATGCGCCGCCCTCACGAAGTTCCGCTGTCTCGGCAAGTGCTGGCATATTTGGAGGAGCTTTTCACGCTGACCGGGCCGACTGGCTATGTCTTTCCGGCATTTCACACGTCGCGGCGACCGCTAAGTGAGAACACCGTCAATCAGGCATTCCGGCGGATGGGTTATGCAGCGGGCGAAGTCACCGCGCATGGACTGCGGACGACCGCCTCAACCTTGCTCAACGAGAGTGGCAAATGGAGCGCCGATGCCATCGAGCGGTCGCTTGCCCATGCCGACGCTAACAGCATTCGCGCTACCTACAATCGAGGCCGTTATTGGGACGAGCGCATTACCATGCACCAATGGTGGAGCGATCAGCTAGACATGCTCCGCGACGGAGCGACGATCTTGCCGTTCAACAGAACAGCATGAGCGGCGACGGTGATAGCCTAATCGTCAAAATCAAATTCATTCCAGATTGGTTTGGGGCGGTATTGCGGAGGATTGGCAACCCAGCGGTTGATTTCAGCCTCGCTCCAGCCCGCGCCGTTGGCGCTTATCGGCACTTGCG
>DLOX01000258.1 GCA_002478575.1 Sphingomonadales bacterium UBA7473
CCGATCCTCCTGCTCGATGAGGCGACGTCCGCGTTGGATGCTGAATCAGAAAAACTTGTGCAGGACGCACTGGAACGGCTGATGGTCAACCGGACGACAATTGTGATCGCCCATCGCCTCGCCACCGTGCGCGCGGCAGACCGGATCATTGTGATGGATGGCGGCAAAATTGTTGAACAGGGCAAGCATGATGAACTGATCGCCGCGAAAGGGCTTTATGCTCGTCTCGCGGATCTTCAGTTCAGTCTTTAACGAGCTTCATCAGACGCCGTTCGACGGGCGCCAAGATCGGCCCCAGTTCATGACCGCGCTTTAGCGTTACGCCATGTTCGCCAATCAATGCCCATTGGCCTTGGCGGAGGCGAAGGGCAGGGCGTTTTTCGACCGCAAACTCAGGCCGTTCCGCCGCTCTGCGAAAGGCGCTGAACCGGGCATGATCCCGGTCCATATGGATCGCATAATCCTTCCACAGGCCCGCAGCCACCATTCGGCCGTATAGATCGAGAATACGGGCAAGCTCCTGCCGGTCAAAGCAAGTGGGACCAATTTGAGGGGTGGGGAACGGAGTGACCGTTCCCATCAGGCGCGATTGCTCTTGTTGGAGTTGGATTGTGCCGCGGACAGCTCAGCAACGCGCTTCTGAAGCTGTTCCAATTCACATTTCAAGATTTCAAGCTGCTGAGTCGCGGGATCAAAGCGCTCGCTGCAGGGTGTGCCATAAGGCACGAAGTCTTGAGTCTCAGGCTTCACCTCAACCAATGTCGACCGCGCCGGAATGCCAATCATGGTCGCACCTTCGGGCACATCCTTGGTCACGACGGCATTGGCGCCGATCCGTGCGTTTGCGCCAACCGTAATGGGGCCTAGGATCGCTGCCCCTAGGCTGATGATCACGCCATCGCCAATGGTCGGGTGGCGTTTGCCACCGATCCCGCTCGTAGGATTGGTGCCGCCGAGCGTTGAACCTTGGTACATGGTGACATTGTCGCCAATTTCTGCGGTTTCGCCAATCACAACAAAGCCATGATCAATGAACAGATTTTGACCGATTTTCGCGCCAGGATGAATATCAATCCCTGTCATGAAGCGCGCAAAATGATTGACGATGCGGGCGATCAGGAAAAGATCCGCTTCAAACAGCCAATGCGCGAGTCGATGGCACGCGATTGCCCAAAGTCCCGGATAAAGCAGGATTTCCCAACGCGAACGCGGGGCAGGGTCCCGCGCTTTGATTGAATCCAGATAGCGAACGACCCCATCCAGCATAGTTTGCCCTTTATAGACCCCAAGATCATCTATGTAGGCGCTTGGGTTAAGGAATTCTAGGGCAAGCCGAACAGTGGTTTAATCTTGTCGACCAAGATGCGAGCATGATTGCCGAAGGCGCAACTTGCGAGTAGCTTGGCGATCGAGCGAAATGCGAGGGTGAATGGAAGTCTTTGGCTTTGATCTGACAGCAATGTTGCCCTTCATTGCCATTGGCTTTGTCGCTCAATTGGTTGACGGTGCCCTTGGCATGGCGTTTGGGGTCATCGCGAATACAGCGCTGCTTTGGCTCGGCACGCCTCCCGCGCTTGCGACAAGCTATGTTCATGTCATCAAAGTCTTTACGGGTGGTGTCAGTGGGATTAGCCACATCGTTCAAAATAACGTCGATTGGCGCCTATTCTTCCGTTTGGCGATTTCTGGCGCGATTGGCGGCGTGTGCGGCGCGTGGTTGCTTTCTTATCTCCATTTGAACGATTCAAACTTCGCTCGGCCATTTGTGCTGACCTACCTTACGCTCATCGGCTTGTTCATTTTTTGGCGCGGGATTGGTCATAAGATCCCCATTGAACGCAAAGTGAAGGTGGTGGAACCCGTGGGTTTGGTCGGAGGCTTCCTTGATGCGACGGGCGGAGGTGGCTGGGGCCCAGTGACAACGTCTAATCTTTTGATCCAAGGCAATAGCCCTCGGATGACTGTCGGCACCGTAAACAGCGCCGAGTTTGTTGTCGCGGTTGCTGTCTCCGTCACTTATCTTCTTTCCTTGGGGATTAAGGACTTTCCAATGGCCGTCATTGGTTTGCTGATCGGCGGTGTAGCTGCCGCACCCTTGGGTTCTTGGATAACCAAGCATGTGCCTGCCCGCCCGATGATGATCGCAGTCGGCGCTTTGCTCACGGTGATCAGTCTATTCGGTATCGCCAAACATCTGGGCTATGTCTGATCTTTGCCTTGGGGTAGGTGCAAGGCGGATGATGTTTGAGGCTTTGCCACAGTGAATGTTTTTCTCCCCACGTTGAAACAGCTTCAATATTTGGTGGCGCTTCAGGATTTTGGCCATTTCGGGAGAGCGGCGGAGGCGTGCTTCGTCACGCAATCGACGCTGTCCGCTGGCCTGCAAGACTTGGAAAAGCTGGTCGGTCTGCAAATTGTCGAGCGGACCCGGCGGTCGGTTCATTTCACACCTTATGGGGAGCAGATTGTTGCCAAGGCGCGGAAGGTCCTTCGAGAAGCTGAAGACCTGACGGACCTAGCGCGGGCCGCTGCCAAGCCCTTGTCGGGCGAGTTGCGGTTAAGCGTGATCCCAACAATTGCGCCCTTTATGCTGCCGCGGATACTGCCCAAGCTCAGGCAGGATTGGCCAGATCTCCGCTTGATGTTGCGCGAAGAAACCAGCGCAGCGGCGTGCGATGCGCTGAGTCGTGGCACTGTCGACTGCGTTTTGCTTGCGCTTCCCTACACTTGCGGCGACGTCGATTCCGAAGACTTGTTTCAAGATCAGCTTTACGTCGCTTGGCCAGGGAAGGAGCCTGCACCTAACATCGCGACGCCCGACACAATCGATCCGGCGCGGCTTTTGCTGCTGGAAGATGGTCATTGCCTGAAGGATCATGCGATTTCAGCCTGCAATCGCCCAGATATGCGCGGTGAATCGACTATGCTTGCCACATCGCTGCACACCCTAGTTCAGATGGTTGAGAATGGATTTGGCGTGACAATGCTGCCTGAAATGGCGGTGTCGGCGGGAATTTTGAAGGACACGTCAATCATCGCAAAGCCGCTCCAATCTGAGAGCGCGAGCCGTACAATCTCCCTGATCTGGCGTAAGGCCAGTCCACGGGTCCGCGACTATCATCTTTTGGCCGAGGAACTGAAAAAGGCTTATTTGGCAGCCTGATCCCAACGCTCAGCGGCAGCATCATCGCTGCATTTTGCCTCGACCCAGCGGCACTTCCCATCGCTCCATTCTTCTTGTTTCCAAAAGGGGGCATTGGTTTTCAAGCGATCAATAAGAAATGCGCAGGCCTCTAAAGCCGCCGCGCGATGGTCCGATGCGATGGTGACCTGAACGATCCTTTCGCCAACCGTCATCCTCCCGATACGGTGGATCAAGACAACGCCCTTCAACGGCCAACGGCTAAGCGCTTCATCGGCCAACGCGTTAAGAGCGGCCTCCGTCATTCCCGGATAATGTTCAAGCGTCATCGCGGAAATGCCATCATCCCCGCGCACGAGGCCGGTAAAGCTGGAAACAGCGCCTGGGCTCAGAGCTTCAAGCTTGGCTTGCTCAGCACCGGGATCAAAATCCGCTTGCTGAAGGGAAACATATTTCATCCGCCCGTTACCGGCGGAAAGAAAGCGATCTCTTTGGCGACTCCGATACTGGCATCTTGGGCCACAATCGATTGGTCAATTGCGCACCGGATTTTCGATCGATCTGCAAAGGCGAGGGCGTGGGTGTCGCTTCTGCCCGCCAGCCAATCTATCAGGTTTGCAACGGTTTCAATCTCGGCGGGCAGTTCGACTTGTTCCTCGGTCAGCCCAATTTGTTCACGAACCCACGCGAAATAGAGGATTTTGACCTTTGTCATCAGTCCATATGCTTTATGCCGACGCGGAGATAATCCCAGCCGGTTATGCCTGTCAGCGCAGCGGCTATCCAAAGCGAGACGATGCCCACATAATTGATCCAAAGCTGGGCCGGCAGGCCGCCCGCCAAAATGAGTGCACCCAAAGCGACAAGCTGGAAGGTTGTCTTCCATTTTGCGAGCTTCGACACAGGCACCGAAATCTGCGAACCCGCCAGAAACTCACGCAAACCCGAAACTGTTATTTCCCTTAGAAGAATGACCAATGCGGGGATCAGGTGAATGCCCGAAATGGCGGCAGCATCATGGCGTGTGCCTACGAGCATGAGGATCACAGCAGCGACCATGATCTTGTCAGCAATCGGGTCAAGGAAGACCCCCATTTTTGATACGGTGCCTTGGGCGCGGGCCAGATAACCGTCAAAATAATCGGTGATACCCATCAGGCAGTAAAGCCCAAATCCCAATAGCCAGCCGAGTTCCCATTCCGGATCCCAAAGCAACGCAACCAATATGGGAACCGCAAAAATACGGAACAGCGTCAGCAGGTTTGGCAAAGACCACATACCAGCCTTCATACGCGCTTAGCCTTCACTTTCTAGCCTGAAAGCGCAAAGGCTAAACCGACAAGAGCATCGAAGGGTCTAGCGGCGGGGCAGCAGATGGTTCGGCTGCATTCTCTTGATACCGTGACCAGCCTTCGGGGCCCAAAGCCTCCATCGGCTGAAAACGCGTCTTATATTCCATCCGCCGGCAGCCATCGATCCAATAGCCGAGATAGACAAAGGGAAGGCCTGCACGGGCGGCGCGGACGGCATGATCCATGATGATATAGGTGCCAAGGCCGCTGCGTCCTTCGCAATCGGGCTTGAAGAAGCTGTAGATCATCGAAAAGCCATCATGCTGCTTGTCTGACAAGCAAACGCCAACCAATTCGCCCGGGCGTCCATCAACCGAGGGTTCGCGATACTCAACAATGTGGGTGTCGACGGGAGACTGTTCCACCATGTCGGCAAAATCAATTTCGTCCATCCCGGCCATACCGCCGGTGGGGTGGCGATGCTCTAGGTAGCTGCGCAGCAAGTTAAACTGCTCATCGGTTGACCAAGCATGGCAAACCGTAACCTCAAGATCGCGATTGCGCTTGTAAATCCGCTTCTGAGACGTGCTCGGCTGAAACTGATCAGCCAAAATTCGAACCGAAACACAGGCCGTGCAGCTGATACAGCTGGGCCGATAGGCGACACCTTGGCTGCGACGAAAACCGATCCGGCTCAGCGCATCATTCAGTTCTACAGCATTTTGCCCTGAAAGGTCTGTAAAGACCTTCCGCTCCATCTTGCCGGGCAGATAAGGGCAAGGATTAGGGCTTGTTACGAAAAACCGCGGAAATCTGAATTGCGCTGTCACTGTTCGAATCTACTCTCACTCGCCATGTCAGGGTGATGGAGGATGACCCGGTTGTAACGCAAATGCAAAAAACATGTTAACCACAAAAATCTAACGTTCAGAATTGGATCGTTACTTTTCAAACTGGTTAAGGCCTCATTTCGGTACAATCCTTGACGCTGGCAACCAAGACGCATAGCAGCTTGGGTTCAGCGCCCAACACCCACATATCTTCGCTTTTTCCCAACAGTTTCGCCAAGGAATAAGTTCGGCATGTCTGCCACAGTAACATCGCGCCAAGGTCGGCTGGAGTTTATTTTGATGATCTCTGGCATCATGATGCTTGTCGCCTTCGCGATTGACTCCATGCTGCCTGCCATGCCCTATATGGCGGCTGGCCTTGGCGTTGCAGAAGAGTTTCGCATCCAGCTGGTCATTACAGCCTTCATGATTGGTTTTGGGATTGCACAGTTTTTTGCCGGGATAGCGTCCGACACGCTTGGTCGTCGCGGGCTGATGCTTTTTTCGTTGTTCGGCTTTGGTGTAACGAGCCTGGCGGCTGCGCTTGCGCCCAGTTTTGAGCTTTTGCTGCTCGCAAGAGCGGCGCAGGGCGTTTGTGCCGCTGGCGCGCGCGTGTTGGTAACCTCTGTGGTTCGAGACAAGTTTAGCGGCCGACCGATGGCGCAGATCATGAGCCTTGCGCATATGATTTTCATGGCTGCACCGATCTTGGCTCCTCTGATGGGCCAAGCGGTTCTGGAGGTCGGGCCGTGGCGCTGGATCTTCGCTGTGCTCGCTTTGCTAGGTTTCCTTGTATGGGCCTGGGTGGTTGCGCGATTGGAAGAGAGCTTGCCCGTTGAACAGCGCTCGGCTTTCTCTCCTCAGCAACTGGTCCAAAATGCAAAGCAGGTTGTGACGGATAGGCAATCAGTTGGCTACACGCTCGCCAATACGCTTGTGACGGTTGGGTTGATGGGTTTTCTCGTTTCCGTTCAGCCCGCCTTCGCTGTGACCTTCAAAAGACCGGATCTGCTTCCCTTGGGCTTCGGCATCATGGCAACGGGGATGGCGATTGCGTCGCTTGCCAGTGCAGCCCTAGTGATGCGGCTCGGGATGCGCCTGATCGGGCATAGTGCGATCATCTTCTTCACGCTGATTGCCGGTATCCATGCGGCGGTTGTGCTGTTGGGGCATGAAAGCCTTTGGACGTTCATCATCCTCCAAACGATCATGATGATCGGCTTTTCGCTCTCTGTCGGCAACTTCGGGGCAATGGCAATGGAGCGGATGGGAAGCGTTGCCGGAATGGCAAGCTCGCTTCAAGGCAGCTTCTCGACTTTGGTCGGTGCAGTCTTGGGTTCGGTTATCGGCGCATTGTTCGATGGCACAACAGGGCCGCTTTATGTTGGCATTTTCGTGACCAGCCTGCTTGCGATCCTCGTCATCTTTGTGACAGAGGGTGGGCAGCTTTTTGTGGCGCGCAATGCGCCAGATGTGGGGAGTTGAGATGGCCCATTGGCTTTTGAAATCAGAACCGTTCAAGTATAGCTGGGATCAGATGGTGAAGGATGGTCGCACGCACTGGGATGGTGTGCGCAATCATCAAGCAGCGGCCAATCTGAAGGCCATGAAGATTGGCGACCATGCCTTTTTCTATCACAGCAATGAAGGCAAAGAGATTGTCGGAATTGTTGAAATTGTGCGCGAAGCCTATCCCGACCCGAGTGACGAGGCAGGGCGGTTTGTGATGGTTGATGTGTCTCCGGTTCGCCCCATCGCGCGCGCTGTTACTTTGGCTGAAATGAAGGCAACTGCTGCGCTTGCAGAGCTTGCTCTGATCCGTCAGTCGCGCTTGTCAGTGGTTCCAGTGAGTGATGATCATTGGTCACTGATACTGGAGATGGCCGAAGGCTGACTCGCCTCAAGCTCTCACTGATAGTTTAGAATAACAGTGAAGGTGCCTGAATATGCTCCGGGTGCTTGATTGGCAGCAACACGCAACGTAGCACCCAAGGCGAAGTTGAAAACGCCGGTGGAAGAGCCAATCGTAAAGTTCCGGGGGGCCGTCGTGATGTTGACTGGATTGGGTGAGCTGCCAATCATGAACGTGTCAACGGTCATCGATCCGCCACCACCCGCGCGGTTGATCGTGATGCTATTGGCGGACAAGGAAATTTGAACCAGCTGCCCTGATGAGCCAAAGCCCGCGAAACGCGCGGGGCGGAACGCTCCTGAGGCCAAAGTTATGCCGCCTGTTGAAGTTCGTGTATTATTGGGCGCGACCACGACGGTGCCTGCGGTTGTCCCGCGAATAATCCGGCCGAATTCCAGATCATCATCTTTGACGAAAGAAAGCGGAGTAACGATGACGCTATTGGCTGTGCCTGCGCCTGTGCCTGCATGCGCAGCATTAGAGCTAGCCGCAAACGCGACCAATGCCAAAGCTGCCCTAACTGCGGCAGAAACGCACGCCCCCTTAAACATGCGTTGGGCATAGGCACGGAAAGTTTAAGGAATAGCTAAGCTTTGGCTTCCCGCCCGCACCTTTCGGGGTTAGGGGCAGAACTATGACCGAAGCCGCCATCCGCATTGAATCGTTGAGGAAAATCTATTCAGGGGGGAAAGAAGCGCTGAAAGGCGTCAGTCTTGATATCCCACGGGGACAGATTTTCGGGCTTTTGGGGCCGAATGGCGCAGGCAAGTCCACCACGATCAATATCTTGGCCGGGCTTGTGACTAAGACGAGCGGGTCTGCTTCGATTTGGGGGTTCGACATTGATGACCATCCCCGCAATGCGAAAAATTCTATCGGAATCGTGCCGCAAGAGATTGTTTTTGATCCCTTTTTCACGCCCTTCGAAACGCTGGAACTGGTCGCAGGCCTTTATGGGGTTAAGAAGGAAGCGCGCCGTTCGATGGAATTGCTGAAGGCCGTTCATCTCGAAGACAAGGCCAATGCCTATGCGCGAACCCTGTCAGGCGGTATGAAGCGGCGCTTGCTCGTGGCCAAGGCCATGGTGCATTCGCCGCCCATCCTTGTGCTTGATGAGCCGACGGCGGGCGTTGATGTGGAGCTGAGGCAGCAGCTTTGGGCCTATGTGCGGGAATTGAACGCGCGCGGCGTCACCATCGTGTTGACCACGCACTATCTAGAAGAAGCTGAAGAGCTATGTGATCGCATTGCGATCATCAATCATGGCGAAGTGATTGCCAACAAGCCGACACGAGAGCTTGTCGATATGGCTCAAGAAAAGGTGGTTGAGGTTACGGTGGATCGAGACGTCGACGCAGTGCCGCAGTCGAAGCTCTTCCAAAAGATTGACCTAAAAGCAGGACGGGTCTTGTCGATCAGTTATAACAAGTCTGAGGCCAACGCAGGGCAAGTGCTCGCGGCAGTGCAAGGCGCTGGCTTTGGCATTGCTGATGTCTCGACACGCGAGGCCGATCTGGAAGCCGTGTTCCTAAACCTCACACGCGCGGCTTGATCGCTAGCCCAACAGACCTCGGATCGCATTAACACCAGAGGCAATGTCACCAACGCTGACGCCGCTTGCCGCTGACCCAGCAGGTGTTGGCATTGCGGCGGCGGTTTCAGCTGCCAAGCGACTGAAGGGCAGGGTTTGCATCCAGACTTTGCCGGGGCCGCGCATCACGGTCATGAAGAAATTCTCACCGCCAAACATCGCGCTCTTGAAACGGCGGAGCGAGAAATCGCTGGTATCAATGTCCATTTCGACTTCAGGCTCGTGCGCTGCCACGCAACCGCCATCGACATGAATGACTTCGCCACGTTCCAACGTCCGCTCAATGATTGCCCCGCCGACATGAAGGAAGACCCAGCCGCGCCCCGTCAGCCGCTGCATGATGAAGCCTTCTTCGCCAAACATAGCCGCACCAATTTTACGCTGCATCGCGATCGAAATTTTCACACCCTTCGCAGCCGCCAAAAAGCTTCGGCGCTGACAGATCAGGGACCCGCCCATGGCGTCTAGCCGGACGGGGATGATATTGCCTGGCACGCGCCCGCCAAAGGCCACGCGTGCTTTTCCGCTTTTCCCCTCATTGCGAAAGTCCGCGACGAAAAGGCTTTCGCCGGAAAGCTTGCTGACAGCGGCGTTGACGATTTTGCTACCGAGCCCTTCATGACGCCCACTGCCATCGCCAAGTGTCGTGTCAAAGGTAACGGCGCTATCCTTCCAGATCATTGATCCGGGTTCGGCGACGACGCTTTCGCCGGGATCAAGCTCAACTTCGACATATTGCATGTCCGCACCACCGATTGAAAAATCGATGTCATTGGGGATTTCTGGCTGGGCGAAATGCATTTCGGCAGGTGGCTCAGCGACTTGGCTCAGCGTGAAGCTTTCGCTGCTGGGTGAGTTGAGTGGCGCATGCTTGCGGCCAAATCCGCCCTGCCGTGGCGGCTCGCCCACATATCCACCGCGTCCATTGCCCCAATTGCTGTTCATGCCACTCTCCGAACTTTGACGCGCCGGTCCTAGCGCCAAATTCCAAAATTGCGGTTAACCCGGCGCGCCTTCCACCTGATGGACAAAGAGGACAGCCTGTTCCAAAGGATCGGCATGGACACAGATGTTTTGATCATCGGATCGGGTGCTGCGGGATTGACCGCTGCACTCCAACTTGCACAAACCAAGCGGGTGGCCGTCCTCGCAAAGGGCGCTCTCTCCGACGGCGCGACCGCTTGGGCGCAAGGCGGGATCGCTGCGGTTCTTGAACCCGGTGACACGTTCGAAGATCATATCCGTGATACGATGGTGGCGGGCGGCGGTCTCAATCGGCAAGAGACTGTGGAGTTTGTTGTCGAAAATGCCCCAGCAGCGATCCGACGTTTGGCGGATCTGGGTGTGCCATTTAACCCCGGCGATGACGAAGAGTGGCATTTGACACGCGAAGGCGGGCATAGCCATCGCCGGATCGTTCATGTTGACGATGCCACTGGCTGGGCGGTGCAACAAGCGCTCGAGGCTGCGGCTCGCGCCAATCCCAACATCACGCTCGTCCCCGATATGGTTGCCATTGATCTGATCATGGGCCGCCATCAGGCTCGCTTCTCCACCTCAGGCCGTATCCACGGTGCCTATGCGCTCAACCGCAAGACAGGACAGGTCGAGGTGTTCAAATCCCGCGCAACCATTTTGGCCTGCGGCGGGGCAGGGCGGACTTATCTTTACTCGACCGCTCCACGTGGCGCCACAGGCGACGGCATTGCGATGGCTTGGCGGGCGGGGTGCCGGATTTCCAATATGGAATTCATGCAATTCCACCCGACGTGCCTCTA
>DLOX01000257.1:0-1105 GCA_002478575.1 Sphingomonadales bacterium UBA7473
GGCAATATAGTCCATGCCGAGCGCCCGCGCGGCGGCCTCTATCTCAGGGCCATTTATCTGGCCGGGCTCTTCATCATCAGGGCGATTGTTTATGATCAACGTCACCCCCGCATCGCGCGCCGCTCTTACCGCATCCAGATCAATCTGAGGAGAAACGAACATAAGATCAGTCAATGTGCGGAACATGGGAAAGGCCTTTCTGAAACTCTTTTATGACAGACAAGAAAGCTTCGCCATAGGTTTCCAGCTTCCTCCTACCAATTCCGTTAACCAAGGCCATATCGCTCAATGATTTAGGCCGGATATCCGCCATATCGCGCAATGTGGAATCGTGAAAGATGACATAGGGTGGCACGCCAGATGCTGCCGCAAGTTCGCGGCGCTTCGCCTTAAGAGCGTCGAACAGCGGACCGCCGGGCGTTGCTTGACCACGTTCGGTCCGTTTGCTTCGCGCTTTAACGGGCGGCAGGATGAGCGAGACATTCGTTTCACCCTTCAAGATCGCGCGTGCCTCTGGCCCCAGCATCAATCCGCCATGATCATTGGTGCGCACCGCATCGCGCAGCATCAAAGACCGCGCCACGGGGCGGATCAAACGCGCTTCATCCGCATTGGCAATGCCAAAGACCGACAATTGATCATGGGCGAATTTGCTAACTTTTTCATCGGTTCGCCCCATGAGCACGGTTTCCAGATGACCAACGCCAAAACTCTGCCCCGTTCGATAAACGGCTGACAGAAATTTGCGGGCGATTTCTGTGACGTTGGTTGCGGCAGGAGCTTCCAAGCAATTGTCACAGTTACCGCAAGTCACGGGCGGAGCTTCCCCAAAATGCCGGAGCAATATCGCGCGGCGACATCCTCCCGTTTCAACCAAAGCGCCAAGCGCGTTCAGCCGCGCTCGTTCTCCCGCCAGACGTGCAGGCTCGACATCTTGCATCCACATCCGGGCTTTGGCGAAATCCTCGGCGCTCCAAAACATATGCGCCATCGCCGGATCGCCATCGCGCCCTGCTCGGCCAGTTTCCTGATAATAAGCCTCAATAGATTTGGGCAGGCTCGCATGGATCACGAAGCGCACATCGGGCTTGTCGATGCCCATGCC
>DLOX01000257.1:1155-3783 GCA_002478575.1 Sphingomonadales bacterium UBA7473
GATGCCCATGCCAAAGGCGATCGTTGCGCACATGATCATATCTTCAGACGCGACAAAGTCTGCCTGATTGCGGCGTCGAATCTCTGGATCAAGCCCGGCATGATAGGCCCGCACAGGCCTCCCTGTACGCGTTAAGCTCTCGGCCATCCGCTCCGTTTGATCCCGCGACCGGACATAGACAATGCCCGCACCCGGCGTTTGCTTGATCAAATCCGCAATGGCACGCACACCGCCATCGCGCGGGGCAATGGCATAACGGATATTGGGCCGGTCAAAGCCTGACACGATCATCCCGGAGACTGGAATGCCCAGCTGCGCCAAAATATCGCCGCGCGTATGTTCGTCTGCCGTAGCCGTAAGGGCAAGCCTAGGGACATCAGGAAAATCATCCATCAGCGGACGAAGCAAGCGATAGTCTGGCCGGAAATCATGCCCCCATTCAGACACGCAATGCGCCTCATCAATGGCAAAGAGCGATATCTTGGCTTCGCGGAGCAGTCCGCGGAATTCCATGCCAGACGCGCGTTCGGGCGCGACATAGAGCAGATCGAGTTCGCCTCGCCGGAAGCGGTCAATGGTCTCGGCGCGATTGTCATCAGCAGAAGTCAAAGTCGCTGCTCTAATCCCCACTGCATCTGCAGCCCGCATCTGATCATGCATCAACGCAATGAGCGGAGAAATCACAATGCAGGTGCCGTCCATCATGAGGGATGGAAGTTGATAGCAAAGCGACTTGCCAGCGCCGGTTGGCATAACCGCCAAAGTTCGCTCTGAGCCTAGCACACGCGCAATTACGTCCGCTTGCACACCTCGGAAGTCATCAAAGCCGAAGGTGGTTTTGAGAGTTTGAAGTGGAGCGGTCATCGGCCTGTCCTAGAGAAGGCTGTTTCAAAAGGGCAGGCCCATAATCAAGAAATTAGCGGCGAGCGGTTACTCAATCATCGCTTCAATCGTTTGGTGGGGATAGAGGATGAATTCCCGATAAAGACGATAGTGCGCTGTGTCTTCAAGCCTTACTGGCACCAAGCCATACCGTTCAATCTGCATAAGATCAGCGCCAGGAATTGCCATCAAGATTGGTGAATGGGTCGCTATAATCGCTTGCATCTGACCTGTCTTGGCTTGCTCAGTGATAAACTTCACGAACTCGAATTGACGCTGAGGCGATAATGCCGATTCTGGCTCATCAAATACATACACCCCTTGATTGGCGCAGCGTTCGGCAAACGCCCTCATGAAGCCCTCACCATGCGAATGATCAAGAAAACGAGGACCAAGTGCATTCGCATCATACGCGGCCTCCTCCAAATATCGAGACAAGCCAAAGAAGCTTTCTGCACGAAAGAAGAAGCCCCGCGCAATCTTCGGCAGCCAGCTTGCGCCCATGGAACGAGCCAAGGCTGAACCGCTTTCCTCTTCCCAGCTGTGATCGTCAAATATTTGATGGCTTGTACTACCACCCATTGCACCAAAGCCCACCAGCGCGGCGATTGCTTCGAGCAGCGTCGACTTGCCAGACCCGTTGTCGCCTACGATTATGGTTACGGGATTTTTGAACTGAAGGCTGAAATCGCCACCCGCAAATAGCGGCAGGCTGAACGGATAATCACCTTGCTCGCTTCCGAGTTCCTCCTTCATCCAAACACGCTTCAGCCAAGGCGGAGGAAGCTTTGTTGCTGCCGACCCTTTTGCCATCGCCTAAGGCACCAACACCGTATCCACGGGCATCACCATCGCGTCTGGATAGTCGAGCGTATAATGAAGCCCCCGGCTTTCCTTGCGGTCCAGAGCAGATCGGATGATCAAGTCAGCAACTTCGACCAAGTTGCGCAGCTCGATAATGTCAGGCGTCACGCGGAAGTGGCTATAATATTCCTCCACCTCTTGGCGGAGCAAATCGATCCGATGTTTGGCACGCTCAAGCCGCTTGGTGGTGCGCACGATGCCGACAAAATTCCACATGAAGTTTCTGATTTCGCGCCAGCATTGGGCGATCACAACCTCTTCATCGCTGTCCGTCACGCGGCTTTCATCCCACGCGCGGATCACGGGTGGTTCAGGCAGGCGTTCCCAATTGGCATCAATATGGCGTGCGCAAGCATCCCCAAAAACGAGGCATTCGAGCAGGCTGTTTGATGCCAAGCGGTTGGCTCCGTGCAAGCCTGATTGAGTGACTTCACCCGCCGCATAAAGCCCTGGCGCATCGGTTCGCCCATCAAGATCAACCAGCACCCCGCCGCACGTATAATGTTGCGCAGGCACCACAGGGATCGGCTGTTTGGTAATATCGATCCCCAGCCCGATCAGCTTTTCATAAATATTGGGGAAATGGCCCTTCACAAAGTCTGGATCGCGGTGGCTGATGTCCAAATGAACATAGTCCAGACCGTCGCGCTTTATCTCGGCATCATTGGCGCGAGCGACAATATCACGCGGGGCAAGCTCTGCGCGGTCGTCATAGTCCGGCATATAACGATGCCCGGTCTTGGGGTTCTTCAGTATCCCGCCCTCGCCACGCACAGCTTCTGTAATCAGGAAATTTTTGACCTCCAGGTTATAGAGGCACGTCGGGTGGAATTGCATGAATTCCATATTCGACACGCGGCAGCCAGCACGCCACGCCATGGC
>DLOX01000293.1:0-145 GCA_002478575.1 Sphingomonadales bacterium UBA7473
GTCCCCGTAACTCCCGTAACTCCGACCGTGCCTTTCTCGATTAAACGGATCAGCGTCGCGCCCTCACGCCCGTTGGCGCGGATGGCAGTGCGGTCGCCCGTTTTGGCGAGTACGCGGGGGAAGTTCCTTCTCGGCTTGGTCATTG
>DLOX01000293.1:229-2076 GCA_002478575.1 Sphingomonadales bacterium UBA7473
TCATTGGCTGGCCTCCGAATTGAAGCCCATCAAGGCGGCGATGACAGCGGCTTGAGTGAGCGAAATACGCCCCTTCGCAGCAATGTGGCGAACGGCGCGGGGAATGGTGGCGGAAGGGGTGGGGGCAGCCGTGGTGGCTGCCGAGTGCCAGAGGGGGAGGGTAGCGAAAGACAAAGCTTTGACTTCCCCGGAAACGGGGTTTCGTTTAGTGTTCATGATGTTGGGTTCCTGAGAGGGTTTCCAGCGAAGGGCCGGGAGGCGTTCGAGCGCCTATCCGGCCCGCTTCATGTCAGGCGGCCTTGTTGGCGCGGGCATCGGGCAGGCTGTCGACGAATGCCGCGAGGTTATCGGCCTTGATCAGCGTCCGGCTACCAGCCTTCACGGCGCGAAGGCGACCTTGGCGGATGGCTTCAAAAATCGAAGTTCTGCCAATGCCGGTTAGGCGGGAAACATCCGCGATGGTCATCGCGATGGGGGATGCGTTTTCAATGTGAGGCATGAACCTGTCCTTCCGGTTTGCTCCGCGTGCTGCGGCGTGCGGACGGACATTGGATCAGGCGAGATCGGCACGAAATATTGGGCTTTTCGAATTATTTTTGGTAGTCAAATCCAATATCAACTCGACGTGGCTGTTGCCCGTCGCTTGCGCGCTTGCTGACGTCGGTTGTCTTGTATCGCTTTGGCAATTGTTTCTGACGTCAGGCTTGCTCCGATAGTTTTGATGGTTGCCCTTGAAAATCGCATGAATGGACCGGCCAGTTGCCCATTGGCGTCTCGGCTAAACTTTGGCTCCAATGCGAGATATTCGCATCCAATCCGCTCAAGTTCCAAAGCGAGGAGACGGGTTGGCGTAAAGTGCCGAAGTGGATGCGCGCTCTCCTGGTCATGACCTGCTTGCGCTTCGTCGTCGATCAGCGCCTTAACCCTTCCTGCCAACAAAGACATTGCATCGTTCAGTTCGTGCAGGCCCTTTGATGGACTTTGAATGGCGTTGTTCTCAAGGGCGCGAATGAAGTTAAAATCTCCCCGCCACATCCATGTTAGCTCTCGATCAAGCCAAGGCCCATCAGCGGCGTATAAACTAACAGCGGTCTTGAGATGATGATGAAGTTTGCAAAGCCGTTTGTGCCTACGTTTGGCTTCGGCGTCGCTATCAAGCCTTTCCCACTCCCGATAATTCTCTCTCAACATCTTGATTTCGAGAGCGAATTTCGATAGATCGATGGTAGCCGGAGGGTGCCAGCTGCCTTTAAGCTGTATCGATTTGATGATTGATTTTGAAGGCTCTTGATCTACGGCGAGTTGGCTCAAGTCGTGTCGAATACCGCGTGGGTAGGAGATCAGATTCTCATCAAGTTCAAGAAGCGACGATAAACTGCTAAACTCTTCGGCCGTCATTGTGAGCGCCTTATTTGAACAGTTACGGTGACATGATCTCAAATGTAGAAACCGCCCCCTCAGAACTTCTCCAATCCCCGTCCCACCACATCCTTCAGGCCACCCGCGTCCTTCGCCCCTTCCGGCGCATAATATCCCGCCGCCTTCTTCGCCTCCATCTCGACAGATGCATCCGGCGGAACGAGTTCGTCCGGGATCGGCACGCGCTCGCCGACCTCGATCCCTGACCCCACGATGGCATCATATTTCATGTTGCTCATCGACATCAGCCGGTCGATCCGCTGGATGCCGAACCAGTGCAGGATGTCGGGCATCAACTGCTGGAAGCGCGCGTCCTGCACGCCGGCCACGCATTCGGTCCGCTCGAAATAGGTGGCGGCGCTGTCACCGCCCTCCTGCCGCTTGCGGGCGTTGTAGACGAGGAACTTCGTCACTTCGCCGAGCGCGCG
>DLOX01000293.1:2246-2716 GCA_002478575.1 Sphingomonadales bacterium UBA7473
ACGTCGGAGCCGTTGCACTCGTCATGCACACGGCAGGCGATGCGATGGCGCCCGGTGGCGAGCTTCTCCGCCTCGCCGAAGACATAGGCCGTGAGCCCGCCGATGGGCGGCAGGAAGACGTGGAGATCGGGCCGCGTCACCAGTTCGGGGAACATGCCGCCCGTCTGCTCGAAGAGCTGGCGGCGCAGGTTCGTCTCCGTCGTGCCGAAGCGTTCGGCGATGGAGGGCAGATGCCACACCGGATCAACCGCGATCTTGGTGACGGCGATGTCGCCTGTCTCCTTCAGGATCTCGCCATCGGCCACCAGGTGCCCCTCCGCCATGCGCTGGCTGAGCTCCGGCAATGTGAGCCGCGCCTTGGTGATCGCGATGGTAGGGCGGATATCGACGCCCTCGCCGATCAGATCGCCGAAGACCTCGCCCGGGACATGGCCGAAGGGATCGAGGGAGACGATCTTCTTCGGATCTCC
>DLOX01000287.1:0-2148 GCA_002478575.1 Sphingomonadales bacterium UBA7473
GGCCTTCAAAGCACCAGTGGCGAAGATAGTGCGGTTTTCGGCCCGGTGGGTGAGTTCGATCCGTTCTTGGTCGCCCGCGAACAGCACCAGATGATCGCCTGCCGCTGATCCGCCGCGCAAGGCCGCAAAGCCGATGCTTCCTTCTTCGCGAGCGCCAGTTACGCCATCGCGTCCGCTGACTTTGGCGGAGTCGAGCCTCACCCCGCGACCATCGGCTGCGGCTTGGCCCAAGAGCAACGCCGTGCCGCTTGGTGCATCGACCTTGTGCCGGTGGTGNNAGCGCATTGGCCAGCACCTCGCCCATGCGCAGCGCAGTGCCGGACGGCGCATCGACCTTGTGCCGGTGGTGAAGCTCAGCAATCTCAATGTCCCAATCCGGCCCCAGTCGCGCTGCCGCCAGCCGCACCAACTCTGCCAACAAAGTCACGCCAAGCGACGTATTGCCGGTCTGCAGCACCGCAACATGGCGAGCCGCATCGTCGAGGGCTTGGTGATGATGATCCTCCAGCCCTGTTGTGCCGACAATGATCGGCTTTCCTGCCGCTACCGCTGCGCCCAGATTCTCAACCAAAGCCTTGGGCGATGAAAAGTCGATCAGCACATCTGCGGCTTTCGCCAAAGCAATCGGATCACCGCCGACATCAATCGCGCCGCTGATCGCAAAGCCTGCGCCGGGTGCCGCCTCCGCAATCGCTTGCCCCATGCGCCCTGCGCTTCCGATGATGCCAATGCCAATCATTGCTTGCCCTTCCGATGTTCCGCTGCTTCATGGGGGCGATGAAGGAAATCCGCAACATTGTCATCCTCACCGGCGCTGGCGTGAGCGCCGAAAGTGGCATTGGCACCTTCCGTGATAAAGGCGGGCTATGGGAAAAGCATCGGGTTGAAGATGTCGCAACGCCTGAAGGTTTTGCCCGCGATCCTGATCTGGTGCTGGGATTTTATGACATGCGGCGCGAAGCGATCCAGAAGGCGGAGCCAAACGCCGCGCATTTTGCCTTGGCGAAGCTTGAGGCGGAATGGCCGGGGGCGTTTCTTCTGGTCACGCAAAATGTAGATGATCTTCATGGCCGCGCGGGGAACCGGCAGCTGATCCACATGCATGGTGAGCATCTCAATGCCCTATGCAGTGCATGCGGCACGCGTTCGCCTTGGCGCGGTACATTGGCGGATCGCCCGGCTTGTCCAGCGTGCGGAGCGTCTGCTCTCCGCCCCGATGTCGTCTGGTTTGGCGAAATGCCTTACCGGATGGATGAGATTGAGTTGGCGCTTTCCGCCTGCGATTTGTTCGTCTCCATCGGTACATCTGGTGCGGTTTATCCAGCGGCAGGCTATGTCCGCACGGCGCGGCACTATGGGGCGTTGACGCTTGAGCTGAATCTCGAGCCTTCCGCAGGCTCCCTCTATTTCGACGATAGCCGTCATGGCCTTGCGACTGAGATTGTGCCGGCCTGGGTGGAAGAGATGCTGGCCTTGCCGCAGATGAGCGCCTAAGCGAGGCGCATGATGCTTAGTCTGTATCTTTCCGGTTTTCTAATTCGTGGGTTTGCGCTGTGAGCAATGCCTGGCAGCACCTCGAGAGCTTTGCCTTCGGGGATTCGCCGGCCATGGCGGATCAGCTGCTTGCGTTTGTTGTTGGTGGGACAAAGCGAGCCACCTGTTGGTCAATTGCGGATGGGCAGCAAACCGAAATCGGCAAGAGGATGGTTGTGCTCGATGGAGCTGGAAGGCCTGCGGTCGTCGTCGAAACGGTTGAGCTTGAACAGCGCCGCTTTTGCGATGTTGATCTGAAGTTTGCGTTGGACGAAGGGGAAGGTGATGAAACGCTCGAAGAGTGGCGCGCAGGTCATCGCGCTTACTTTGAGAGGAATGGAGGCTTCGATCCTGAAATGATGCTGTGGTGTGAGCGTTTCTCGGTCGTTGAGGTGATTGGCGAATGAAGAACAACCAAATTTTGGTCATCGACAATTATGACAGCTTCACTTGGAACCTTGTCCATTATTTGATGGAGCTCGGCGCAGAGGTGGAGGTGGTCCGCAATGATGATATGTCTGCGGGGCAGGCTATCTCATCGGGTGCGCAGGCCTTTCTGATTTCGCCTGGGCCATGCACGCCAAATGAAGCGGGGGTGAGCCTTGATCTGGTCGC
>DLOX01000287.1:2204-2594 GCA_002478575.1 Sphingomonadales bacterium UBA7473
GGGGTGAGCCTTGATCTGGTCGCAGCTTGTGCGGAGGCGGGAAAGCCTTTGCTGGGCGTGTGCCTTGGTCATCAAAGCATTGGCCAGCATTTCGGCGGTAAAGTGATGCGCGGCGGCCTGATGCATGGGAAAACCTCGCCCGTTACTCATGATGGCAGTGGCTTGTTCGAAGGCCTACCATCGCCCTTCACCGCGACGCGATATCACTCGCTCATTGTGGACGATATTCCGGCGGACCTGATCGTGAATGCGCGGAGCGATGATGGCCATGTCATGGGCTTCCGCCATGCGAGCCTTCCCATTCACGGCGTCCAATTTCACCCCGAAAGCATCGCGACTGAACATGGTCATGCGATGCTCGCCAACTTCATGAAAGCGGCGGGGATGAAG
>DLOX01000287.1:2657-7939 GCA_002478575.1 Sphingomonadales bacterium UBA7473
AGGTGAAGGAACGGGCGTGAGCGGCGCTCTTCGTTTTTTGCCCAGCGAAGCTGACCTGCGAGCCGCATATGCACTCCACATGGCGCGACCAAAATTTAAGCAGATTCTCTGGCTGATGTCGTTCGGTATTCTCTTAGCGACAATTTTCTCGTTGCTCGAAAAAGAATACGATCCGTTCGTAGTTTTGCTGGTAGTATTAGCCATTTGGGCTTGGATGATCATTGTGGCTTGCGCAATCTGGGCGGCGATGTGGTTCGTGTGGCTGCCTCGCTTTTCAAAGCGTGTTTACGCCCAACAGAAGGATCTGCGGGACGATACCGAGATTGCATGGGATGCAGAAGCTTTCTCCGTCACCAGCGATAGCGGCCAGAGCCGACTTGCCTGGGACGGATTTCATGGCTGGAAGCGGACCGAGGACATGCTGCTTCTCTACCGATCCGAAGCGATGTTCAATTTTGTGCCACTAAAGGATGCAGCCTTTGTCAAAGCAGCAGATGAGATTGTCGGCCATCTTCAGGCCGCTGGCGTAAAGGCAAAATGAGATGAGCCTGACCACTGCCGAAACCGAAGCCCTGTTTGGCCAGATCCTTGATGGCGAGCTTTCTGACGAGGACATCACCACCACACTGATTGAGCTGGCTGATCGCGGCGAGACGGCGGAGGAAATCGCAGGCGCGGCGCGGGCGATGCGGGCGCGGATGGTTCGGGTTTCTGCGCCTGAAGGGGCGATTGACGTCTGCGGCACTGGCGGCGATGGCAGCCATAGTTTGAATGTGTCGACGGCTGTGGCGCTGGTTGTTGCAGCGTGCGAAGTGCCTGTGGCCAAGCATGGCAACCGAGCAGCATCCTCCAAAGCGGGTGCCGCCGATACGCTGGAGGCCTTGGGCCTCAACTTGGACCGGGCGATGGAAACGGCGGAAGCCACGCTTGCTGACCTCGGCATCTGCTTCCTCTTCGCCCAAAAGCACCACCCCGCGCTTGGCCCCATCATGCCGATCCGTCGCGCGATTGGACGACGAACGATCTTCAATCTTCTTGGCCCCCTCTGCAATCCCGCAGGCGTAACACGGCAGTTGATTGGCATCGCCAATCCAGCGCTGATTGAGACTTATGCCGAGGCCTTGGCGCTTCTAGAAACCGAAGCGGCAATGGTCGTCGCAGGCGATGAGCCGTTGGATGAGCTGTCGGTATCGGGCTTTAGCTCCGTCATTCGTGCTACCAATACCGCTTACCCTGAGCTTGTCGAAGGGTTGCCTTCTTCTTGGCTCAAGGAAAAGGACAATGCTTCGACAAGCTCAGCACGAGCGGGAGTGTTGGAACGCGTAACCCCCGAAACCGCTGGCCTAACCCGCCACTCGCCAGAAGCCCTGAAAGGCGGCGATGCTCAGTATAATGCCGCCGCGCTGTGCCGCTTGTTGGACGGCGAACAAGGTGCCTATCGTGATGCCGTCCTCCTCAACGCCTCAGCCGCGCTGATGGTCGCCGGCCAGGCGGATGATTGGCATACAGGCGTCGAGGAAGCCGCAGAGGCCATCGACAAGGGCGTCGCGAAGGCGTTGCTCGATTGCTGGGTGAAATTTTGATGGAACTGCACATCCGTCCCGAAACCCCCGACGATCATGCCGCGATCTACGACCTTACCAAACGCGCCTTTGCGCCCATGCCCTATGCGGGCGGCGATGAGCAGGATTTGATCAACCAACTGCGCGATGCAGGTGCGCTGACGATTTCACTGGTGGCGGAACTGGATGGACGCATCGTCGGCCATGTCGCCTTCTCGCCCGCCTTTGCCGAAGATGGGGCTGAGGGCTGGTATGCGTTGGGGCCTGTGTCGGCAGAGCCAGAGTTGAAGCATCAAGGCATTGGCAGCACGGTGATCAAAGCGGGCCTCGCCATGCTGCGCGAACGTGATGCGGCGGGGTGCGTGCTGGTCGGCAATCTGGCTTATTACAGCCGCTTTGGCTTTCAGCCCTTTCCAGAGCTTTGCCCCAAAGGCGAACCGGCAGAGTATTTCCAAATACTGCCACTGCGTTCGGCGGAACCAAATATGGTGGTGGCGTTTCATCCATTGTTTCATGGCGAAACTGAATGACCAACAAACTCACCGAAATCTGCGCTGCAACGCGGCAAGAAGTTGCTCGGCGCAAGGCGTTGGGCTTTTCCCATCTGCCCGCGCCTTCGCCGGTGCGGGGCTTTGAAGCGGCGTTACGCGTTAAGGCCGAAAACGGTTTTGCGCTTATCGCGGAAATCAAGAAGGCAAGCCCATCAAAGGGCCTGATTAGGGCGAATTTTGATCCGCCCGCCCATGCCCGTGCCTATGCGACAGGTGGGGCGGCTTGCCTTTCTGTGCTGACCGATGCGCCTTATTTCCAGGGCCATGAGGATTATCTGATCGCCGCGCGCGCCGCTTGCGATCTGCCAGTGATCCGCAAGGATTTCATGGTCGATCCTTGGCAGTGCGCCGAGGCGCGAGCGATGGGGGCGGATGCGATCCTGATCATTGTCGCGGCTTTGGACAACATCGCGATGGCTGAGATTGAGGAGGCTGCGCGCGCCGAAGGCCTCGATGTGCTTGTTGAAGTGCATGATGAGGCCGAGATGGAGCGGGCCCTCACTCACCTCAAATCAAAGCTGATTGGCGTCAATAATCGCAACTTGAAGACGTTTGAGGTCGATCTCGGCACGACCAAGCGGCTGGCGGGCATGGTGCCGCCGGACGTGCTGCTTGTTTGCGAAAGTGGGATTTCGACGCATGCCGATTGTGTTGCAGTGGCCGAGAGTGGCGTGCGGACTTTCTTGGTGGGCGAAAGCCTGATGCGGCAAGAGGATGTTGAAGCGGCGACGCGTCTGCTATTGACGGGCGCATGACCAAGCTCACTCACCTTGATGACGCTGGCAACGCCGCGATGGTTGATATCTCTGCCAAGGCAGAGACGGTTCGTGAGGCCATTGCTGAGGGGCGGATCACCATGTCAGCCGAGGCGCTGACCGCGATTAAGGCCGGCGCGATCAAGAAAGGCGATGTGCTTGCCACCGCGCGGATCGCTGGCATTATGGCGGCAAAGAAAACGAGCGAGCTGATCCCGCTCTGTCATCCGCTGGCCTTGTCCAAAGTCGCAGTGGATTTTGAGTTTGAGGAAAGCGGCATTCGTGTGACGGCGCACGCGCGGCTCACGGGGCAAACGGGTGTCGAGATGGAGGCGCTTACAGCGGCTTCGGTCGCGCTTCTGACCCTTTATGATATGGCCAAAGCCATCGACAAAGGCATGGTGATTTCGGGCGTGCGATTGCTGTCCAAATCGGGCGGTAAGTCCGGCGATTGGGTCGCCAGCGCATGATCAGCTTGGCCGAAGCGCAAGTGCGATTGCTCGCTTCGATTGAACCGCTTGAAGGTGAAAAGGTGCCGGTGCGCCAAGCCTTGGGACGCTATGCAGCAGCAGATGTTGTTGCGCTTCGGACCCAGCCTGTGACGGACCTGTCAGCGATGGATGGCTATGCACTTGCCGGTGAGGGGCCTTGGACAGTGGTTGGGGAGTCCGCTGCTGGAAAAGCCTATCGCGATCCGATCCAAGCGGGGCAAGCTGTGCGTATCTTCACCGGCGCTGCGGTGCCTGCCGGAGCGGATCGCATCCTAATCCAAGAGGAAGCTGCGTGGGATGGCGAAGAGCTCAGCTTAGCCGGAGAACTGCCAAGGCCGGGCCAGCATATCCGCCACGCAGGAAGCGACTTCTTGGCGGAAGAGGTGCTGATCCGCAAAGGCGAAGCGTTTACGGCGGCGCGGATTGCCCTTGCGATCATGGGCGGCCATGCCGAGGTGGCTGTCCATCGCCTCCCCCGTATCGCCCTGCTGTCTACAGGCGATGAATTGGTGGAGGCAGGCGCGCCGACCGACCTTGATCAAATCCCCAATTCCAATGGCCCGATGCTGGCTGCACTGCTGGCGAATGAGGCGTGTGCCGTGACCGAATTGCCCATAGTCCGCGATGATATGGCGGCGATGCGGCAGGCGATTACGGATGCCGATTGCGATATTCTTGTCACACTTGGTGGGGCATCGGTCGGGGATCATGATTTGGTGCGGCCTGCGCTTGTCGCTTGCGGGGCGACGCTTGATTATTGGAAAGTGGCCATGCGGCCTGGCAAGCCCGTAATGGCCGGGCGCTTGGGTGAAAAGCTTGTGCTTGGCCTCCCCGGCAATCCAGTATCGGCCTACGCCACCGCGTTCCTGTTTCTCATCCCAGCGCTCCGAGCGATGGCGGGTGCGCAAGCGTGTTTACCTGCGAAATCGATCAAACGATTGGCCGCGCCGCTTGGTGGGAATGGCCCTCGCGTTGATCATGTGAGAGCGATTGAAACAGAAGAGGGCGTAATGCCGGTTGGGTTGAATGACAGTGCGGCTTTGGTTGCGCTTGCCAAAGCCACGCTCCTGATCATCCGCGAGCCCGACGCGCCGCCCGGGCAAATTGGTGATGATGTCGCGATTTACCATCTGACTTGACCCAAGTGCTTGACATAGAACAAAGCAGGCCCTAAACGTTCCGCGTTCGTTCAATTTAGGAGCCTCGCCATGCTTACCAAGAAACAGCATGACCTACTCGTCCTCATCCATGATCGCCTGTCAGAAACGGGCGTTTCTCCATCCTTTGAAGAGATGAAGGAGTCGCTGAACCTTGCGTCAAAATCAGGCGTCCACCGCTTGATCACAGCCCTTGAAGAGCGCGGTTTCATTCGTCGCCTCGCCAATCGGGCGCGCGCGCTTGAAGTGATTAAGATGCCGGATACGGGCGGCGAAACGCGGCGCGTGAACAGCAATAATGTTGTGAATTTGGCCTCGACCCGGATGCCACCATCCAAACCGAAATTGCTTCCCGCTAATGATGTAATCGAAATTCCTCTGCACGGTCGGATCGCGGCTGGCTTGCCAATTGAAGCGATTGAGCATCAGGAAACCTTGGCCGTGCCCGCCGCCTTGCTTGCCGGTGGTGAGCATTATGCGCTTGAAGTGTCGGGTGACTCCATGGTGGAGGCTGGCATCTTAGATGGCGACTATGCGCTCATCCGCAAGACCGAGCATGTCCGCGAAGGCGATATCATTGTCGCGCTGGTCGACGATGCCGAAGCCACGCTCAAATATTTCCGTCGCGAAGGCGCAATGGTGCGGCTCGATCCGGCCAACCGCAACTATGAAGCGCAACGCTATGTTCCTCACCGGGTGCGGGTGCAGGGGCGCTTGTCGGGCATTTTGCGGCGTTATTGATTTAGGGCTCGCGCGTCGCCCCGGC
>DLOX01000103.1:0-4377 GCA_002478575.1 Sphingomonadales bacterium UBA7473
TTCGATTACGAGATCGGCGCGGAATCCTTCTTCAATATCGAGGTCAAGGAAGTTGATCTTGATCGGCTTTTGCCGATCAACTTTCAGTCCCTTTCTCCGCAACAACTCAGCCAAGATCGTCTCATAAACGGATTCGAGTAAGCCTGGACCAAGCTGCTCATGCAGCTGAAAACAACATTCAACGGCTATCGAAGATATTCTCTCAAGCTCGGCTCCCCTTCGCGTCTTCGCGTGAATTGAATTTGCTCATCCGCGTACCCGTGGATCAAGCCAGCCGTAGATCAGGTCGGCGATCAGGTTGAAGAGGATGATGAGCGCCGCGTAAAGCGTCACTACGGCCAAAACCAAGGGATAGTCGCGGTTCAGCGCGCCCTGCACAAAGTATCGACCCAGCCCCGGCAGTGTAAAGATGGTCTCGATTACAACCGCCCCAGTCAACAACCCCGCAGCCGCAGGCGCGGCATAGCTCGCCACAGGCACTAAAGCGGGTCGCAAGGCATGGCGGAAGAGGATGGTGAGCGGCTTTAACCCCCTCGCCCGCGCGGTCCGGACATGATCCTCTGCCAAGGCCCCAGCAAGGCCGGCGCGCGTCAGTTTCGCAATTCCACCAGCCACAGGGAGGGCCAATGCGATGACGGGCAAGATCATGTTTGGCACGGCGCCGTCATTCCAACCCGAAACAGGCAGCCAGCCGAGCGTTAGCGCAAAAAGCAAAACCAACAGCGGTGCCGTCACAAAGCTTGGGATCGACGTCAGCAACGTCGAGACTATGCCCAGCACGCGGTCTACCAGACCATCGGGCTTTGCCGCAGCGATTAGCCCTGCTCCGATACCAAGCACCAAAGCCAGCACCATCGCAAGCCCGCCGAGTGTCAAAGACACAGGCAGGCCCTTGGCGACCAACTCTGTCACCGTAAAATCGCGGTAGATAAGGCTCGGCCCGAAATCGCCTTGGAGGACGTTGCCGATGTAGAGCATGAACTGCTCCATCAGTGGCTTGTCCATCCCATAGGCTTTGATCAAGGCTTCTCGCGTCGCAGGATCAAGCGGGCGTTCTC
The DNA here is from genome assembly GCA_002478575.1 of Sphingomonadales bacterium UBA7473. Lineage (GTDB taxonomy): Bacteria > Pseudomonadota > Alphaproteobacteria > Sphingomonadales > Sphingomonadaceae > Aquisediminimonas. The sequence continues at coordinate 1,059 of DLOX01000103.1, forward strand.
CATCAAACGGCCCGCCCGGTGCGAAACGCATCAACAGGAACGAGAGAAGGATCACGCCCAATAGCGTGGGGATCGCGGTCAACAATCGACGCGCGACAAGGCCTAGCACTGATGCCCCTCCCAAACCCGAGAGGGACACTCACTCACTTGGGCGTGGTTGCCGTCGCGTCTTGGCCTGCGCCTTCGGGAGCCGCGATAATGTCACGCGTCACGCTGCCCTTATCGACCACGTCCGTGCCGGGATCGCCAGCGTTCGAGCGAATGCCCGCAGCCGAACGCGCGCCACCGGCTTGAGAAAGCGCCTGCGATTCGGCGGCACTACGCTGAGCGGCACCGCCGAACATAGCTTGCAAAGCTTGCGTACTGCTGTCTGCGGCTTGGGCTTGCGGGGCACCGGGCTTAGGCGGCGTGAGCGCGAAATCTGGCGGCACAACCAGCGGAGCCGCACGGCTAACCGCCAATTCATCCGGGCGATCGCGGTTAAACACGCCGCCCCGGCTGCATCCTGCTAGTGCAGCAACAATCACGACGCTCATAACCAACTTGCGCATATCAACTCTCCACTTTCGGCTCAGGCTCGCGAACAAGAAGCGCCCGAGCGAGCAAAATCAAGACGCCCACCGTAATGGCAGCGTCGGCAATATTGAAGATCAAAAAGGGACGAAAATCCCCAAAATGCAGATCAGCAAAGTCTATGACATAGCCAAAGCGCGCCCGATCCGTCAGATTCCCAAGCGCCCCGCCCAAAACCATCGCCAATCCAATGGCGTCGCCGCGCACTTTTTCCGTGAACATCCAATAGCCCACGCCGACGGTGATACAGGCCAATATGCCAGTCAGGATCCAACGTTCGGTGCCGGAATCCGCAGGGAATAGCCCAAGCGCGATGCCCTCATTATGGGTCAGCGTGAATTGGAAGAAGGAAATGATATCATAAGTCGCGCCTTCATAGGCAAGGCCAAGGGGGCCCGTGACCCAATATTTGGTCAGCTGATCAAATATGTAGATGGCGGCCGCGATTGAGATCGCGAGGGTGCGGTTGTTCGTCTTAGACAGCATTCACAACCTCCTCACACCGACCGCAAAGTGCGCCATCTTCCGTCACCTCTGGCAAATGCCGCCAGCACCGACCACATTTATGGTCGGCGGTGCGTTCGACCTTCTCGTCGCCTTCATGAACGGTCGCTGAAATGAACAGCTCAGCCAGATCGACGCCGGGATAAGATTTGCCAACCCAGACTTCAGCTTCAAGGCTGGATCCTACGATCTTTTCGCGGCGCATGGGCTCTATGGCTTCGGTGACTTTCTGACGGAGGCCCCGCAACTCGGCCCACCTCCCGCTCAGGCTGAGCTTGTCGAAGTCCGGTTGGGAAGCGCCTTCCGACCCTTCGTCAAGCTCAGGTTGAGCGCGTTGAAGAGGCAATTCAGGCCATTCCAGCAAATGCACACTGCCCGCATCCGGGAAGCGCGTTCCCCACACTTCTTCGCTCGTAAACACCAGCACCGGCGCAGCATAGCGCACCAAAGCATGGAATAGGATATCAAGCACCGTCCGGTAAGACCGCCGCTTGTTTGATGTCACTGCGTCGCAATAGAGGCTGTCTTTACGGATATCGAAGAAGAAGGCGCTGAGATCATTATTCGCAAAATCGCTGAGCAGGCGCGTGTAGGTGTTGAAATCATAGCCCTCAACCGCTGTCTTCAACTTCGCATCCAGATCAGCGAGCAAGTGGAGCATGTAACGCTCCAGCTCTGGCATCTCCGCCACATCGGCGACATGCTCTTCTTCCGAAAAACCATCCAAAGCACCCAGCAAATATCGGAATGTATTGCGCAATTTTCGGTATTGATCCGACACGCCTTTCAGGATTTCATCACCGATCCGATGGTCTTCGGTAAAATCGACGGACAGCGCCCAGAGCCGGATGATGTCCGCACCATTTTGTTCCATCACCTTCATCGGGTTGATGGTGTTGCCCAGTGATTTGGACATTTTCAGGCCCTTGGCATCCATCGTGAAGCCATGGGTCAGGATCGCTTTGTAAGGCGCATGGCCGCGTGTGCCGCAGGCTTCGAGCAACGAAGATTGGAACCAGCCGCGATGCTGATCCGTGCCTTCCAGATAAAGATCAGCGCGCGGGCCAGCCCAGCCGTCTGGCCGCATCACATCGGGCCAGCGCCCGCTTTCCAAAACGAAAGCATGGGTGCAGCCGCTATCGAACCAGACATCGAGGATGTCGGTGACGCGTTCATAGTCATCCGGTAGGAAACTTTCCCCGAGGAAAGTTTTTGCAGCCTCATCATTCCACGCATCTACGCCCTTTTCGCGCACCGCCGCGATGATCCGCGCGTTCACTTCGGGGTCGTTCAGATATTGCCCGCTCTTGCGATCCACAAACAGCGTGATCGGCACGCCCCATGCGCGCTGGCGGCTGAGCACCCAATCGGGGCGGCCTTCGACCATGCTGCCGATGCGGTTGCGGCCTTTTTCGGGGACGAAGCGGGTGTTGGCGATGGCGGATAGCGCGCGGGTGCGGAGTGTGTCCTCTAGGCCCTCTCCCCCTGAAGGGGGCGAGGGGAGCCGCTTATCCATCCCCACAAACCATTGCGGGGTGCAGCGGTAAATCACCTTGGCCTTGGATCGCCAAGAATGGGGATAGCTATGTTTATAATCCGCACTTGCTGCGATCAGGCCGCCGCTCTCGCGCAGGTCTGAACAGATGGGCCCATCAGGCGCATTGAACTTTGGATTGATGACACTCCCCTGCCCACCGAGCCAACCCCAATCCTCTCGGTATTTGCCATCGCCTTGGACCGCGAAGACAGGATCAATGCCATTCGCTTTGCACAGATCAAAGTCATCTTCGCCATGGTCAGGCGCCATATGGACAAGGCCAGTGCCGCTGTCAGTTGTGACAAAATCGCCGGGCAGGAAGGGGCGGGGCTTTGCATAGAAGCCGCCGAGATGGTGCATTGGGTGCTTGGCCGTTGCGCCAAAAAGTTCTGAACCCTTCCCTTCCCAAACTACGCTCAACTTAGATGCATCGATCAGGCCTCTAGCTCCAGCTTGCCCAATCAAATCTTTCGCTAACAGTAAAGCTGGCCCACCAGAGTGAGCAACGAGGTAGTCAATATCTGGGCCGTACGCCAGTGCTTGATTTACCGGAATTGTCCAAGGCGTCGTTGTCCAGATTACAGCAAAAATATGTTCGCCCCAGTTAGCTTGCTGATCAAGGAACTTGGAGTTGGGCGCTGCAACAATCTCAAACGCCACATCAATCTGTGTTGAGGTGATATCCTCATATTCCACCTCAGCCTC
>DLOX01000103.1:4452-19912 GCA_002478575.1 Sphingomonadales bacterium UBA7473
GCCCCGCGATAAAGCTGGCCGCTTTCGGCGAACTTCATCAGCTCGGCAACGATGGTTGCTTCGGCCTGGAAATCCATGGTGAGGTAAGGATTGTCCCAATCGCCCATCAGGCCAAGGCGCTTCAATTGCTCGCGCTGGATATTGACCCAATTTTGCGCATAGGCGCGGCACTCGGCGCGGAATTCCTCAACGGGCACTTCATCCTTGTTGAGCTTTTTCTTGCGATATTCCTCTTCCACCTTCCATTCTATGGGAAGGCCATGGCAATCCCAGCCGGGCACAAAAGGTGCGTCTTTGCCAAGCAGGCTTTGCGAGCGGACGACCATATCCTTCAGGATGCGCTGCATCGCATGGCCAATATGCATATCGCCATTGGCATAAGGCGGGCCATCATGAAGGATGAACTTCTCACGCCCGCGCCGAAGATCGCGGAGCTTTTCGTAAAGCCCCTCTTGCTGCCACCGCGCCAAAATGCCCGGCTCCTTTTGCGGGAGGCCAGCTTTCATGGGGAAATCCGTTTTGGGCAGGAAAACGGTGTCGCGATAATCAATTGGTTCAGACATAGGCGAGAGGCCTTAGGCGAAGCTTATGTTCGCTTCAATCCTCTCCATCGATCCTGAGCTTGTCGAAGGGCGATGGGGAGGAGCTAGGATGGTTTTAGCGCGGGCCCGATCAGCTGGATTTCTTCTGTGATCAGATAGCCTCTGAAATCCCTAGGGACTTTGGGGATTTCCTCGAGCTGCTCGATCCCCCGGTTTGCCGCGCCATCGACAACCGGCCCAGTCATGATCACCCGCGCTCCCGCTTTGTCCATCCGCGCCAAGAAGCGTTTGGGCCAGCCCCAAATCGCCCATTGATAATTGAGAGGGACCGCTGCCGTTCCGCCTTTGCAACTATCGGGGATGATCCCGGTCCAGCCGAACTTCACATAGTCGGTGGTGCAGGCCTTCACTTCTTCCTTCGCAAATGCCCAAACACCGGGGAGCCGTTGCCGGATCCGCGCCACAGGCGCTGCATCGCCAGTAAAAGCATAACTGCCATCAACATTGCGGCCCATTCTCTGGAGCAGGTCAGCCACCATGTCCGCCTCAGCCGCATTTTTGCTTTTGAAATTGATCAAAAAATCAGCGCGCGGGAATTGAACCAGCACTTCCTCTAAGGTCGGCATCATCCCAATGCCTTTGCCGCGAAAAGGAAAGGTCTTGCCGCCATCGGCCGTATAGCCATAGCCAATGTCCAGAGCCTTCAATTCAGCGACAGTCTTATCCCGCGTTTGACCGCTGCCATTGGTGCGGCAATCCAGCGTCCAATCATGGAAGAGCATCAGCGTGCCATCTTTGGAGGGCGACAGATCAATCTCGATCAGGTTGGCGCCGTCCACAATCGCGCGGCGGATCGAAGGGATCGTATTTTCCAAATAGATATGGCTGGGTTTGCGGATGCGCTTTGCGGTGCAATCGTCCCTGCCAAGCCCGTCACGATCAAAATTTTGATAAACGCCGCGATGAGCGACGAGGCTAAGCGACCCTTTGGGCGGCGGGGCCAGCCAAGAGGCATTCAGAAAAGTAAGACCAACCAGCGCAAACATCAGGACCGTCAGGATCCTCAACCCCCAAATTTTCACGCGAGCAGTTCCCTTGCCTTGTCACAATCTTTGGCCATCTGCACCATCAGCGCATCCAGCCCGTCAAATTTCGCTTCGGGGCGGATGAAGTGGTGGAATTCCACCGCGATCATCTGACCATATAGATCTTCTGCAAAATCAAAGAAATGCGGCTCCAGCAATTCCTTGGGCGGATCAAATTGCGGCCTGATGCCAAGGTTGGCCGCCCCCTTCAGCACACGTCCGTCTGGCAAACGGCCTTTGACGGCATAAATGCCATAGCGGGGTCGCAGATAGTCAGCCATGTCGACATTGGCGGTGGGGAAACCAAGTTTCCGGCCATTCTTGTCACCATGTTGGACGATGCCCTCAACCGCAAAGGGTCGCGTGAGGAGCTTAGCCGCAGTCTCACAATCGCCAGATTGCAGCGCTTCACGGATGCGGCTTGAAGAGATGACTTCGCCATCGGTCACCGGAGAGACTGCTTCGCAGCTGAGGCCTAGAACAGCGCCCCGTTCCGCCAAGACCGCGACATTGCCACCCCGCGCTTTGCCAAAAGTGAAATCCTCGCCAGTGACAACTCCGGTCACGCCCAGATGGCCAATCAACCAATCGGTGATGAAGCCTTCAGCACTCACACTCGCAAGCTCCGCGCCAAAGCTCAACACAACCATGGCGTCCGCTCCCGCTCCTTCGAACAGTCGTTGACGTTGGTCCAATGTTGTCAGGCGAAAGGGTGCCGCATCGGGCTTGAAATGACGAACGGGATGCGGATCAAAGGTCGCGACCAAAGCAGGCACGCCTTTCGCCTTGGCAAGCGCGATGGCGCGGCCGACCACGGCCTGATGCCCGGCGTGAAAGCCATCAAAATTCCCCAAGGCCACGATACCACCGCGATAAGCCTTGGGTATCGGGCGGTTCCCGTCGAGCCGCTCCATATCTGCGCCTATAGGATCATGCGTGCGGCGCTGCAATCACCAGACGCCATCCCAATCATCGGGGGGCGGGCTGGACCTTGCAGCATGGGCACGGTTGATCATCAGGATAGCGGCACCATCGCTAGGGTTTGCGGCCAAGACGGTCTCAAAGGCGGAAATTGCGGTTGCCCAATCGCGCGCCACAAGGGCCGCTCGGCCTTGTTGATAGGCTTCGGCTTCTATGGCCGCTCCGTCGATGACCTCAAAGATTCGCGCAGGCGTTTGCCGCCCCCTGACGCGGATCAGGTCCAGTTCGCGCAGCGGGACGGTCCCCGCCACTTTGGCAGCCGTGGTTTCGCACAAGATGATTCCCGATCGATAGACTTTGCTCAAATCCTGCAACCGCGCCGCCAAGTTCACGCTGTCGCCGATCACGGTATAGTCCATCCGCTTCGGCGATCCGATGGTACCTGCAATGACATCGCCGGTAGACACGCCAACACCCAGACGCAGCCCCAAAGCCCCTTCCCGGCTGCGGCGTTGGTTGATCACGTTGATCATGCGGAGCATCTCGATTGCGCCACGCACCGCGTTCTCAGGATCATTGTCATGGGCAAAGGGCACACCATAGACGGCCATCACGGCGTCCCCGATATATTTGTCCAGAATGCCCTCGCTGCCCGCGACGGCCTCATAAAGCTCAGTGAAAACCTCATTGAGCATATCAACCACTTCGCGCGGCGTGAGCTTTTCAGAAAGGCTCGTAAACCCGCGGATATCAGCAAAGAGCACACTCGCTTTACAGGCCGAACCGAACAACAGGTCATCATCCCGTTCGAGCACCTGATCGACGATCTTCTGCGGCATGAACCGCCGCATCGCGCCTTGCAACCGCTTGCCTTCGCTAATGTCTTCCAGGATGGTGAGGATGCCCGCTTGCTTGCCTTCATTGATCAAGGGAACCAGCGAGAGATTGACGGACTTGGTCGCGCCAGACCGGGTGTTAATGTCAGTATCGAGCAACGACTTGGCTGTCCCGCTGGCCTCAACTGCTTCAATCTCCTCAATGAACCAAGGATTGGTCGCCTCAAGGATTGCACGCGCGCTGGCGCCATCAAGGCTCGCCTGATCAGTACCAAGGATCTCGCACGCCGCGTCATTGACCTTCGCGATATTGCCATCGGTATCGAGCGTCACGACCCCACTCGACATCGAACTCAGGATGCTTTCATTGTAATTTTTGGCAGCGACAACTTCGGAAAAGAGTGTGGCATTGTCGAGCGCAATTGCCGCTTGGGAGGCAAAGGCCCTCATCCTGACCACATCATCGCGCGTAAACGCTCCACCATCCGTGCGGTTCAGTGCCTGCATCACTCCCAAGCGCCGTCCTTCCCGCGTGACGATCGGCATTGAAACAACGTTACGTGTCACAAAGCCGCTTTCTCTGTCACTTTCGGGGTTGAAGGCGGGATGCTTATAAGCGTCCGCCGTAACGATGACTTTGCCCTTCTGAAACGCTTCCCCGGCAAGGCCCTGCGTTGCAGGCATCCGGATTTCCTTGGTGCCAAGACCTTCGGCCACCAGCGACCAAAGACTGTCTGTCTTCACATCATGGAGGAACAAGGTTGAGCGCTCAGCCGAAATGATCCGGCTTGTCGTCTGGACGATCCGCTTCAGAAGCGACTCCAGATCAATCTCACTGGTGATGCTGCTGTTCACCTCCAGCAGCTGTCGAAGGTCCGCATTGGTGCGCTCGCTTGCGCGGATCGAAAGCGCCCATCGCTCTGCAAGCACAACCAGATGCGAGAAGAGCATGATCAAAATGCCATAGGTCGTGAAGTTGAAGCCTTTGACTTCCTCAGACGTCATCAAGCCAGCTGCCACGATTTCGATCATGGTAATGGAGGTCGAAATGGCGCCCATACCGATAAGGAAAGGCACTGAGCCATCCCGATTTCGGATCACAGCCCGCACCAAAACAAGAAACACATAAGGGAAATAGATCACGAAAATGACCCACAAATAGCCATTGATTTGGGTGGTCAGCAGCGTGTCCCCCATCGCAAGGGTAACGGCTTGCGCTCCGAAGAAGAGGCTGATCAACACCACCAAAGCCCGGAAACCCCAAGACGGGCTCTCCTTCGGGAAAAGCGTATGACCATAGCTTAAGAAGAAGATCATCGAGACGCCGGTTGAAAGATAGGCGATCCCAAGCAAGGCCGGATAGGGCAGCCCGGGGAAGAGGATCAGTATGATGTTGTCAAAACCCAGCATCGCAGTGACGGGCATGAATGTGAGGCACGCAATGCCGAAATAAAGTGAGGCGCGGTCCGATCTCCGGAACAGGAAAACAACGCCGCAATAGATGGAAAGAAGCATCAACGACGCTTGAAATAGCAATTCCTGCATCCAGCGCTGCGCGAAGAGCGATTGCATAGATTCCGGGCTGCCAAGGATGGGCGATATTTCAAAACCAGAGTCGCGATGAAGGAAAGCCGCCATCTCTATGCTCAACTTCACGGGCGCGCCGGTGGCCTCAAAGCTGATATCCTCCGCCCGCCAATGATAGCGTGTGCTGGCAGCGTCATCGCCGACTTTGCCCCGAACCGCCCTGACTCTGCCGTCGATACTGAGCGACGAGGCTGTATATAAAGTGGGCACATAGAGCCGATAGGTGCCCGGTTTCAGGCCAGAAATAACAAGACTATAGGTTGCTCGCCCTTGCTGTGGGTAAGCGTGGCCGGCGGCTGAAGGCTGACCTTCCCACACTCCGGGAACACGCATGTAATCCGGTGGCACCTGCCCCTTGGCCTTGCCACCAAGTTCAGATTGCCAGACAAATTGCCACTCTCCATCCAAAGAAACTGGGCGTTCAAGACCTGGCCGAGTGCTGAGATCAAGAAGACCGCCTTTTGCCGATGGTGCCGCTTGATCCAACTGATTGACAAAGAACGGAGCGCAAAAAATACAAAGCAGACTTAAGACCAGCAAACTGAACCACAGCTGCCGCCGAGATGATGGCTCGGCGCGCGGCGCGCGGTCAGCAATGGCCTGGTCTGCGGGCAAATTCTTTGATCCCAAAAAAAGACAATCGCGACCCAAGAAGCAGCATTTTTTAAAAAGCCGTCTTCAATGCGAATGATTGGCACAGAAGACAGGAATGTCTAGCGCAAACGAAAGTGTATTTTCGGTTTGCAATGATCAGGTGTGCCGAATGCCAATCCGTTTCAGATTGTGACGCTGGGCACAGAAACGCGCGCGCCTTATGCTACCCCCTTCACAAGACGCTTTGCTTGGCCTAGCGTCAAAGTTGGTCGCAGTTGAAGCGAGTCAAGGCAAAGCCTGACCGCGCAATCTCCCAAGTTTAGGAGGCTGAAGTGCGAAGTGCGACCATCATTTCAAAATTTCGCGATTTGAGTGTCGCGGTAGCCGCCTTTGCGGCGTTGGTGGTTGCTGCTCAACCTGCCTCAGCCCAAATGGGGCAACCCTTGCTCGCTGACAGCTTCCGGCTGGGCCAAGGCGGTGGTGTACTTTGCCAAGTTCAAACGCGCGGCCGAGATCCTGCGATCAGCGGCATTTTCGATCGTGCTTGGGCCATTGTGTGTCGCGACTCCGCGCGTCCTGTGGGCAAGCTCTATGCTCTGCGCGGTGATGCCACATCAATCAGCCAGCGCTTGGAAACGCTTCGTGCGGCAGAGGCAAATTGCACCGCCCAGTCTTCGGAAACACTGGATGATGTGGGCCAAGTCGCGACAAAGAACTGCACCCTGAAAGATGCCCAGCTCGGATATAAGGTGCTGTCCGCCGATCGTCGATCAGTAGTTTGGGTCGCAGAGGGATTGGCTGCTTATGATAGCGCGTTGAAGCTTGGACTGCGCACTGTGATGGAAAACCGGATCGTGCCCGGCAAAGTGGAAGTCGCAACATCTGCTACTGACGATCCCGTCGCCTTTGCGCGCGTGCAGGCTGGTACACTTGATCCTGATCAAGCCATGGCCGAAGGCTATCGCCGGAATAATAGCGGCAATTATGCCGAGGCCGCTGAATTTTTCGATACGCTTCAACAGCGCCTCAACAACAGTTCAGGCACTGAGCGAGACAAGCTGGGTGAATATCTGATCAACCGAGCGCTGCAGAAATCCAACCTTGGTGACTTCGCTGAAGCCGATGCTCTTTTCTCCCAAGCCCGGAACTACCCCTTGAATGACCGCGTACAAAGCAGGCTTTCTAGGAACTTCGAAGCCATACATTTGCTCAATCAGCAAAAATATGGGGACGCCGTGGTACGACTGGATCAGCCAGTTGTTCCCAATGTGGTTACATCTCGCTTGCCCGGCAGCGCGATTGAAATTGGCGCTAAGGTCGCGGCAGAAATCAATGCCGGCCTGCCCGTCAACCAGAGATTGGGCGCGACGGAATCAACCGCTTTAACGCCTGAAGAGCGTGCGCAGCTGCTTGATGCTCAAGCCATGCAATTGCGAGGAACGCTTCTGCGCCTCCAAGGAAAGCCTGCCGAAAGCAACGCGCTGTTTGATCGGGCAATGGCCGATGTGATGACGGTCCGCGATGGTCGTGTCGTCTCCGTCGTTCGTCTACGTTCGCAAATACTGGCCGAAGCTGGGCTCGCGTTGGAGGATGGCAAAGACATTGGTTCCGCCGAAGCCAAAATGCGGGAATCGGTTACACTTTTGGAAACCCGCTATCCCCAATCCGCTGCCGTTAACGGCGCAAGAGCGCGCTTAGCAGCCTTCCTGGCCCGCAACGGCAAATCGGATGCAGCGCTCGCTGAGTATCGCACCGTGATGCAAAGCCTTTCGGCTTCGCAAAGCTATGCGGCGGGGCTCGGGAATTTGCTGGCACCCTATATGGGTCTTCTGACCGGGCCTGCTGCCAACCAAAGCAATGCGGCGGCTGACATGTTCTTGGCGGGACAACTTCTTGTGCGGCCTGGCATTGCTGACACCCAAGCCATTCTTGCACGGGAGTTGAGCGAAGGATCTGACGAAGGGTCTCGCCTTTTCCGCCAAGCTCGCAACTTAGACCGCGATATTGAGCGCGTCCGCGTTGAAGTGGCCAACCTTTTGCTCGCGCCTGATCAAACGTCGGACATCCGTTTGGCAACCGAAGCCGCCCGTCGGGATATTGAATCCTTGGAAAAACAGCAGGCTGAAACTCAGGCGCTTTTGGGGAGCTATCCCCAGTTCAGGGCCGTTGCCTCGCGCACGATTAGCCTTGATCAACTCAAAGCCAGCCTGAAAGCGGATGAGGCTTATTTCAAGCTTGTTGTGGCTGGCAGGGATGTATTTGGCCTGTTCGTCGATCAGTCAGGCGCGACGGGCTATAAGGTTGCACTGTCAGCAGACGAGCTGGACCGCAAAGTCGACGATTTGCGCGACACCATCGCCAAAGATGAAGGTGGCCAGACTACAACTTACGCTTTTGACGTCGCCTTGGCGCAGTCGCTTTACGCCGCTCTTCTGGGGCCCGTAAGCGACCGTGCCTTGAAGGCGAAGCACATCGTGTTTGAGCCAGATGGTGGCATGTTGCGTTTGCCTTTGTCTTTGCTGGTGACCGACCAAGCCAGTGTCGACATGTATCAAAAGAGGATTGCGGAACCCAATGCCGATGAATTTGACTTTCGCGGCGTCAATTGGCTCGGTCGGGGGCGCTCGGTCAGCACCACAGTCACTGCGCGAGCGTTGCTTGATGCGCGAACGGTCAAGCGCTCTACTGCAACGCGGCAATATCTGGGCTTGGGCCAAAATGCTCCACTAGGCAGCTCTGTTCGCAAATCATCGACCCGCTCCGTCAGCGGCGCCGGTGCCGTTGATTGCGATTGGCCTTCGGACGAGTGGAACCGCCCGATTTCGGCCGATGAATTGAGGCAAGCCCAATCGATCATTGGCGCAGGCGGGTCTGCAATCATCACCGGTGCGGACTTTACTGACACGGCGGTAAAAGAAAGGACCGACTTGAGCGACTATCGCATCTTGCATTTCGCAACCCATGGTCTTGTCACTGCACCTCGCCCCGAATGCCCTGCCCGGCCCGCCTTGCTCACATCCTTTGGGAGCGACGATTCAGATGGCCTGCTGACCTTCAAAGAGATTTTCGATCTCAAGATCAACGCCGATGTTGTGATCCTCTCCGCCTGCGACACGGCAGGTAAGGCAACCATTGCTGCAACGCGGGAAGCGGGCCTAACTTCGGGCGGCGGCAATGCGCTTGACGGCTTGGTGCGCGCCTTCATCGGCGCCGGGGGCCGCACAGTCCTTGCAAGCCATTGGCCCGCACCCGATGATTTCGATGCGACCAAAAGACTCATCAACGGCTTGTTTGAAGCTGGATCGTCGCTTAGCCTCGGCGACGCCATGGACAAAGCTCAAGTCGCCCTGATGGATGATCCAGAAACCTCTCACCCTTATTATTGGGCGGGCTTTTCAATCATTGGCGATGGCGCTCAAGCCCTTCTGCCTGCCAGCGGCACTTAAGGGCAGTTGCTTTGGCGAGTGATATTGAGAATACGAGCAGTAACGCCATAAAATCTGCACGGCTCGGGCTGCGGCAGATTGGATGGGTTAGAACAATACTCACTTTGGCGGCGCTTCTTGCCGCTCTGGTCCTTACCCGCTTTTCCTGGGCGACACCCCTCTTCGTCGATGCCGAACGAGCGATGTTTGATTTTCGGCAAGTGCAAACGGCGCCGAAGGTTGTGCAGGATGACCGTGTCGTCCTCATCCCCTATACCGACCAGACCTTGATCAACACGGGAGTGCGGTCACCACTCGATCGGGCCATTCTCGCCAAAACCTTGCTGCGGCTCGACAAAATGGGGGCAAAGGCCATTGGGATCGATATTCTGATCGATCAAGCTCAGCCGGAAGATCAAGAGCTAATCGAAGCCTTTAGAACACTGCAAACGCCGACCTTCCTTGCCTATGTTACCAATCGTGATGCGTCGGAAAAAATCCTCTATGAACAGCAGGTCTTTCTGGACGAATTCCAGAAGCAAATTGCGACCACCAGAGTGAAGCCAGCGAGCATCTTAAATCCTACCGACGAGGACAATGTTCTGCGACGGTGGGGAGAAATAATTCCCGATTCACCGCCGCGGATTCCCAATGCAATGGTTCCGGGCAATCCCAACTTTGAAGCCTATTCAGGAAGCATCGGCTTCTTGAGGCCTGCTACAGTCGAGCGGCCAATTTTCACCTCTATCCCTATCGACACGATCGCCGATGATGAATTGGCGACTGGACCTGTTGCGGAACTTTTCAAACAACAGATCCAGGGACGTTATGTCCTTATCGGCGGCAATATTGTCGATATCGATATCTTCCAGACGCCACTGAGCCGCTTTCGCGGAGCAAATGAATCCAGCGTGATGTGGGGCATGGAAACCTTTGCCCATATGATCGTCCAGATTTTGGATGGGCGAGCATTCAAGGCCATTCCTTCAAGCATTTTGTGGGGCACATCCTTCTTCGTCATCTTGATGGGCGCACTCACCGCCGGGGCCGCCTTCAGTCCTTTGCTTTCTGCTGTGGCGGTGATCGCTCAGATTGGCGCGATTGTCGCAATGCCATTCGCCTTTGCGGCCCAAGGTTGGGACACCTATCAATTGCCAGCATTTGGCTGGCTAACGGGCTGGTTTTTCGGCTTCATGATTATCAGCGCAGCCGCTCGATCATTGGGAACTGAACAGCGCCGCTTTGCGCAATCAGCCTTGGGCAAATATTTGCCGCGCGACATTGCAGCCGCTATTCTCAAAGACCCGGATAGCTTGAGCCTGCGCGGCGAAAAGCGAGAGATTTTCGTCGTCTTCACTGACCTTGAAGGCTTCACCAAATTGAGCCACGCAATTGAACCTGAAATGGTCGCGATCTTGCTCAATCGTTATCTTGAAATGTTAAGCGACGTTGTCCTTGATCATGGCGGCACCATCGACAAATTTGTGGGCGATGCAGTTGTCGCATTTTGGGGCGCACCAATCAGCAGAGACGATGATGGCAACCGAGCGGCGAAAGCCGCGATCGCTATGTATGAAGCAGGCGAAGAATTTCGACGCACCGTGCCAGAAGGCGTCCCCGCCATTGGCAGAACCCGCGTTGGGCTTCATCATGGCGAAGCGATTATCGGCAATTTCGGCGGCGAAGGTCGCATTCAGTATACAGCGCTGGGCGATAGCATGAACACCGCTGCTCGACTTGAGGCTGCTAACAAGAAACTCGGAACGAAAATTCTTGTGAGCGAAGACGCGATGGAGCTTTCCGGTCTTGATCTTTTCCGCCCTATGGGTTGCATAGCTCTAAGGGGACGTTCGACGCCAATTTCCGTTTTTGAGCCCGTTCCCCACTGGTCAAAAGAAGAGCTGGATCGCTTCACAAAAACGGCAAACCAAGCTATTTCAGGGGACGTGACGGCGCTCACAGCGTTAAGGACCGAGTCAGCTATGAATCGGGAAGATACTGCTCTGGCCAATCTTGTGTATCGGTTAGAACATGCAAATGATGGAGGCTATTTTGTCTTGGATTAAATCAGCATATGCAATTGGCTTGGCCCTGGCGGCAACTGGCCTGACGACCGAAGCGATAGCGAATAGCGTCGTGGTTCGCTCTACCGGGCCATCAGCTAAATCTTACCCCCCCGGAAAAGCGCTTGCCGCCAACACGAAACTGGCGCTGAAGTCGGGCGACATCGTGACGGTGCTTGATGCCGGCGGTACACGCGTATTGCGCGGCCCAGGGTCTGTTTCAATTTCGTCGCCGACAACGGCAACGGGTTCGGCGATCAATTCGCTCTTGCGCAACACCAATGGTCGTCAAGCGCGGACGGGAGCGACCCGTGGCACAGGCCAAACGTCAGTAAAGCGGCCAAACCTGTGGTTGATTGACGCTGCGAGCGGCGGCACCATGTGCCTTGAGGATCTGTCCATGGCGTCTTTCTGGAGGCCAAGGAACGCTGCGCCTCAAACCTTGGCTGTGTCGGCCGATGGCAAAACGGCCAACGTGAAGTTTAGCGCCAACCAAACCGTTGCAACATGGCCGATCAAAGATCTGCCAATCGCAGAAGGCAAGGACTACAGCATTATCGGTGCAGGCACGGCGCCCGTCATTCTTCGATTTGCAAAAATCCCAGCAAGCGAAGGCAATCCTACAAAGGCTGCTGGCGCCTTCATTTCGAAGGGCTGCAACGGTCAGCTGGATTTGCTCGTCGATACAGGAACACCACCCCCTGAAGCGGGTTGATTAGAGGGAGCCTGTCTCATCATGAGGCACGCTCCGCTCTTGTGAACAAGGCAGGTCAGTGTTAGGCTGATTGCTACGCGCTAGGATCTACGAAGTAAGACTGATCCGGCCATTACCTCTTGGGTCGCAAGAGGGTATGACGCATAGGGGGCACAACTTTTGGTGCCTGTCTTCAACACCATACCCTGAACATTTGTAACCTGATTTTGGGGGACGGCTGTGCGGGCAAGTCAGTATATTTTTCTAGTGTCTGCGGGCGTGCTGGGCACAGTGATTAGCACTGCAGCTTCTGCCCAAACACGCGAAGAAATAACACGCAAACCAGTCACCCCGCTCCCGCGCAATGTCGCCCAGAATATCAGTGTGAATGATGGCATTGAACGGGCCCCCTGCCCGCTGGCCGCTCCAGAATTTGCTGATGTTAAGTTGACGCTTTCCGCCGCAGACTTTGGCGATATGAAAGGCCTATCTGCCGACATTTTGAAGCCGGCCTACGCCGCTTATCTCGGTCAAAACATCCCCATCTCGACGGTCTGTGAAATCCGCGACAATGCTGCAACCATCCTGCGTCGCGCGGGATATTTAGCAGCCGTCCAAGTGCCACCGCAGAAGATTGATGGCGGAAGCGTGAAGTTTGATGTTCTGCTTGCCAAATTGGTCGACTTCCAAGTGCGCGGCGACGCTGGCAAAGCGGAAGGACTAATCGCGGGCTATCTCAACGCCATCAAAGATCAGCCAGTTTTCAACATTTTAGAGGCCGAGCGCTATCTTCTCCTCGCCCGCGATATTCCGGGCTATAACGTCCGCTTGACCCTGCGTCCGGCCGGCACTGCGCCTGGTGAGGTAATTGGCGAAGTATTGGTCGATTACACGCCAATTGAAGCCGAAGCGAATATCCAGAATTTCGGATCGAAAGAGACCGGGCGTTTTGGTGGACTTGCACAAATCCACTTCAACGGATTGATCGGAACAGGCGACCGCACATCGCTTGGTTATTTCGCAACCGCTGATTTCAAAGAACAACATGTCGTTCAATTCAATCACCAGTCCCGGATTGGCAGTGAAGGCCTGACGCTGGCTGCCGACTTTTACTATGCGTGGACCAAGCCTTCGATTGGCCCCGGCATTGACCTAGCGTCTGACACTTGGGTTGGCGCAATTGAAGCGCGCTACCCTATTGTCCGCCGCCAAACCCGCAACATTATCCTTGCCGGTGGCCTTGATCTCATCAACCAGAAGGTGAAGGTCGGCGGGCTTCCACTCTCGACCGACAAATTGCGCGTCGCTTATGCGCGGATCGACTATGATGCCTTTGATCCCGGCAGCATTGGCAGCGTCAAAGGCTATTCGGGTGCTGAACCGAAGTGGCGATTTGGCGGAAGCCTAGAGGCACGCCAAGGCTTGTCGATTTTCGGCAACAGCAAAGACTGTGGCCCAACGCTTGCACGCTGTGGTTTACCCGGTGTGGTTCCCATCAGCAAAGTGGAGGCGGACACAACGGCCTTCGTCATTCGCGGCAATAGCGTCGCTGAATATCGACCAACACCAATTATCGCATTGGTGGGCTCCGCACGCTTCCAATATGCTCCCAATCCTCTGTTGAGCTTTGAGGAATTTTCTGCAGGCACCTTCACCATCGGTCGCGGCTATGATCCAGGCACTTTGACAGGCGATAGCGGCTTTGCTTTTTCAGGCGAAGTGCGGCTCGGCAGCCTGATTCCGGCCAACGCAAAAGCAACCGCGTTTCAGGCCTATGCCTATACCGACACTGCTTGGGTATGGAACAAGGATCTGTCCAATCCCTTCAATGACCCTCAGCGATTGACATCGGCCGGTGGCGGCCTCCGTGTGGCATATGGCGACCGGGTTAATCTCGACATTGGGGCTGCCTTCCCGTTTCGAAAAGCTGGTTTACTCACGGCCAAGCCGGACACCCGTTTCCTCATGAATCTTACCATCAGGCTTCTGCCCTGGAAGAGGCGTTAATATGTCAAAGTTGTTTCCATCATCGCGTGCCTCAAAGGCTGATCGGTTGAACCGTAACGGTTGGATTTCGGGCCTAGCGCTGTCAACTGCGCTTGCTGCGAACAGCATGTTGATCGCGAGCGTCAACGCGCAAGCTGCACCGCCCCCTCCGCCGCCGCCACCTCCGCCAATCGCCCAAGCTTTTCAAGGGACGTTTAATGCTGTTGGAGGGTCTGCGTCTTTTGCGACCGCAGCAGTCACGGGTGGCAGACAGGATACAATCACCGTTAATCAGCCGACTGCTGTTATCAATTGGACACCGACGGATAACATTGCGAGCCCGGCAGCAATTAATTTCTTGGCAAGCGGGGACAGCGCAGTCTTTCAAGGCGGACCAAGCGCCAGCAACTTCACGGTGCTCAATCGGATTATCCCTGTCGGCGCTGCTGCTGGGCGTCGTATTTCCCTAAATGGTTCAGTTTCGAGCATAGGGTCGGGGAATGGAAACATCTGGTTCTATACACCAAATGGGTTTCTGATCGGCGCATCAGCCCGGTTCAATGTAAACGGTCTTACCATCTCAACACTCGATCATCCCTACAACACTTCGACTGGCGCGCTTACCTTTACCGGTACTGGCGCATCCCAATGGGGGCTAACCGCGCCCACGATTGCCGGATCAAGCATCGAAGTCGCAAATGGCGCGCAGTTCAATCTGACCAACAACGGCAGTTATCTTGCGCTCATCAGTCCTCGCATCGTTCAAGGAGGCTCAGCAGATGTGAATGGCGGGGTCGCCTATGTAGCGGCCGAATCCGCCACAATCAGTCTGGCTGGCGGCCTGTTTGACATAGACATTACGCAAGGCACAAGCGATGCAAATGGCATCGTCCATACCGGGACCACAACCGGCGCAGCACAGCTGTCTTCATTTACCCCGCAAGCCATTGCGATGGTCGCCATTCCAAAAAATGACGCGCTAACAATGTTGG
Organism: Sphingomonadales bacterium UBA7473; assembly: GCA_002478575.1. GTDB lineage: Bacteria > Pseudomonadota > Alphaproteobacteria > Sphingomonadales > Sphingomonadaceae > Aquisediminimonas. The sequence goes on from DLOX01000103.1 coordinate 19,178, forward strand.
TTGGGGGCACAGTCGGCTATCAACCCGCCTCCTCGGCGATCATCCAAAACGGCAGCGTCATCCTCAGCGCAGGTGTGGACCGGGCGCGGCTTGCCAATGGCGCGGGGCAAAGCACAGTTACGGAAGGCAATGCCCTCGCCAACATCCGCCTAACTGGCGGAACCTTCACTTCAAGTGTCGACGCTTTGGCAACTGGAACTGCTGAAATCAGTCTCACCAACGCCAATCTGAACCTGCCGGGCTACGATCTACCAAACCCATTTGGCTCTGACCTAATCAAGATAGCTCATGATCTGAAGCTATTTGGTAAAAGCGGAGTCAGCGTCGCGGTGGGCAGCGCCAGCTCGATTAATACGGGCGGCAAATTGACTCTCGATAGTCAACGATTGGACGCAACAGCGGCTGACGGAACCGCTGGAAATGTAACGCTGACAATCGCGAATGGCGGGCAAGTGAACGCCGACACCCTTGAGCTAGTTGCATCCAGCCGAGGCAGCATTTCAACAACTTCGGGGGCAAGTGCGACGGGCGGAGCAGTCAATATTTCGGTTTCCGGTGCAGGTTCTAGCCTGACGACCGCAAATACGCGCATAAGCGCTGATGCGTCTGGCGGAGCTAATATTGACAATAGCGCGACCACCGGTGGCAATGGAACTGCCGGCGCCATCAGCATTCAAGTTGCTGGAGGTGGAGCTGTTTCTCTTGGCGACACAAGCATCAGTTCAAGGGGCACCG
>DLOX01000020.1:0-430 GCA_002478575.1 Sphingomonadales bacterium UBA7473
ACCTGCACCGAATATCAATTCACCCGCGAAGCTCAGGATGAATATGCGCTACGTTCTCTCACTCGGGCAAAGGATGCGATTTCGTCCGGCGCTTTTGCGTCCGAAATCGTGGCGGTTGAAGTGGCTGGTCGTGGCGGCACAACCGTTGTCGATATGGATGAGCAACCCGGCAATGCAAAACCCGACAAAATCCCAACGCTAAAGCCTGCATTTGCAAAGGACGGCACAATCACAGCCGCGAACGCTTCATCCATTTCAGATGGTGCCGCCGCCTTGGTTGTGACCAAAGCGAGCGTTGCAGAAGCGCAAGGCTTGGCCGTCGCTGCCAAGATCGTGTCTTGGGCAACCAACAGCCAGGAGCCAGCTAAATTCACGTCCGCTCCTGTTCCCGCGATCCGCAAGGTGATGGAAACGGCAGGCTGGAGCTTGG